>JBBQHW010000003.1:0-76557 GCA_038324335.1 Holophagales bacterium | reverse complement strand
GAGGCCCGCCACGATGACGTTCTTCTGCAGCAGCATGGCCAGGCCGCCGAGCAGCGTGATGAGGGCGAAGGTGATGAACATGGCCGCTCCTACAACGCGATCGTGCGGCGCGGCACGGTGGGAAGGGGATCCTGGCTGATGCGGTCCTTGCCATCGGCCTCGGCGTAGGTGTTCATGAGGTCCCACTTGCCGTACTGCATGGAGAGGCGGTCGTAGGCCGCCACCTCGTAGTCGTTGCGGAGCCAGATGGCATCCTTGGGGCAGGCCTCTTCGCACATGCCGCAGTAGATGCAGCGCAGCATGTCGATCTTGAACTGGGCCGGCCGCTTCTCCTCGAAGCCCTGGGTGATGTTCAGGTCGCTGAACTCCTCGGCCTCGATGCTGATGCAGCGGGCCGGACAGGCCTCCTGGCACATGAAGCAGGCCACGCACTTGATGGCCCCGTCCTCGAAGCGCTTCAGTTCGTGGAGACCGCGGTAGCCCGCGGGCATCTCCTTCTTCATCTCCGGGTACTGGATGGTGAACCGCTTGGCCGTGGGGGTGAAGAGCTGCTTGACGAAGTGCCGGATCGTGATGCCCATGCCCTGCAACACGGGCCAGACATAGGTGCGGTCCAGCCAGCTCAGCTCCACCTTCTTGACGATGACACCCATCTCCACTCTCCTCAGTGTCCCTGGCTCATGCGCCAGGCGTGGAAGATCAGGTTGGCCATGGACAGCGGCAGCATCACCTTCCAGCCCAGATGCATGAGCTGGTCATAGCGGAAGCGTGGCACCGTCCAGCGGATCCAGACGAAGACCCAGGCGAAGAACAGCAGCTTCACCAGGAAGGCCGCCACCGATAGGAGCACGGGCGGATTCGACACGAAGGGCACCTGCCAGCCGCCGAAGTAGAGCGTCGCGATGAGAGCCGAAGCCGTCATCAGGTGCGAGTACTCGGCTAGGGCCAGCAGGCTGAACTTCATGCTGCCGTACTCGGTGTTGAAGCCCGCCACGATCTCGCTCTCGCCCTCCGCGAAGTCGAAGGGCAGCCGGTTCGTCTCGGCGAACATGCAGGTGAAGAACACGATGAAGCCCAGTGGCTGATGGAAGATGTTCCAGTTGGGTAGCACCTTCAGGAAGGTGCCGCTCTGGGTGCTGATGATCTCGGAAGGATCGTAGCCGCCGGTGGTCATGAAGAGGCTGATGACCGCCAGGCTCAGGCCGATCTCGTAGCTCACCATGGTCGCGGAGGCCCGCATGCCGCCGAGGATGGACCACTTGTTGTTGCTGGACCAGGCCGCCACCAGCACGCCGTAGACCGCCATGCCGCCGATGGCCAGGGGGTAGAGCATCCCCATGCCGTTGCCGGGATCCAGCACGGAGAGGTGGTAGGTGACGCCACCGCTGATGAAATCCTTGCCGAAGGGGATGACCGCGAAGCCCATGAGGGCCGGGACGAAGGCCAGGAAGGGCGCGAGCCAGAACAGCTTCTTGTTGGCGTCCGTGGGGACCAGGTCCTCCTTGAAGAAGAACTTGATGCCGTCCGCCGCCAGCTGGGCCAGGCCGAGGATGGGCCAGCGGTTGAAGAGCTTGGCCCGGTTGGGGCCGATGCGGTCCTGGATCATGGCGGAACCCCGCCGTTCCACCCAGGTCCAGACCGCCGCCAGCGTCATGACGCCGCCGAAGACGATGACGACCTTGGCCACCATCCAGAAGATGGCAGGGGTCATGTGAAGCAGGCTCGCGAGCTTGTCCATGGGCGGCTTCCCGGCAGGGCCGCCCGCGGGGACGGCCCAACCCATCGAGCCTAGCAGAGCCTCTGGGCTGGGGGCATGCGACTTGGGTCACGGCTCGGGCGCTGACGGGCTCCCTTGCCAGGCTCGGGCGCTTCGCGCCCGAGCTAGGAAAAGCAAAGGATTTTCAGCGCGGCAAGGCCGCGCCTATCTAAATCGTGGGCGCAGCCCGCGATTTAGCCCTTCGCCTCGATCTTGCTCCAGGAATCCTTCAACCCCACGGTCCGATTGAACACCGGCCGACCCTCGGCGGCATCCGCATCCACGGCGAAGTAGCCCGTGCGCTCGAACTGGAAGCGCTCGCCGGGGCGGGCCGACTGGAGGCTGGGTTCCACCCGGGCCTCGGAGAGGATCTCCAGACTGGCGGGGTTCAGGAGGGCCTTCCAGTCCTGGCCCTCGGGCACGTCCATGGGGTCCTCCTGGGTGAAGAGGGCCTCGTAAAGCCGCACCACGGCCTTCAGGGCGTGGACGGCGCTCACCCAGTGGAGGGTGCCCCGCACCTTGCGGCCATCCGGGGCGGTGCCGCCCTTGCTGGCGGGATCCCACTCGCAGCGCAGTTCCACCACGGTACCGGCGGCATCCTTGATGACTTCCCGGCAGGTGACCAGGCAGGCGCCCCGCAGGCGTACCTCGGCGCCCGGGGCCAGGCGGAACCACTTCTTGGGGGCCTCTTCACGGAAGTCGTCCTGATCGATGAACAACTCCCGGGTGAAGGGCAGCCGGCGGGTGCCCATGGAGGCATCGTCGGGATGGTTGGCCACTTCCACCTCGAAGGCCTCGGCGTCGGTCATGTTGGTGATGACCACCTTGAGGGGGCGCAGCACGGCCATGCGGCGCGGGGCCCGCTTCTCCAGGTCCTCGCGGATGCAGAACTCCAGCAGGCCCGCGTCGGCCACCATGTCGCGCTTGGCCACGCCCACCCGCTCGGCGAAGGCGCGGATGGCCTCGGGGGTGTAGCCACGGCGGCGGAGGCCACCGATGGTGGGCATGCGGGGATCGTCCCAGCCGCGCACCACGCCCTCCTGCACCAGTTGCAGCAGGCGCCGCTTGCTCATCACCGTGTAGGTGAGGTTCAGGCGGGCGAACTCGATCTGGCGCGGCAGGGGCCGCTGGAAGAATTTCGCGTCCACATCCTGCTCCAGGAACCACTCGTAGAGCGGACGGTGGTCCTCGAATTCCAGGGTGCAGATGGAATGGGTGATGGTCTCGATGGCATCCGACACGCCGTGGGCGTAGTCGTACATGGGATAGATGCACCAGGCATCGCCCGTGCGGTGGTGGTGGGCCCGGCGGATGCGGTACATGAGCGGATCCCGCAGGTTCATGTTGCCACTGGCCATGTCGATGCGGGCGCGCAGCACCTTGGCGCCGTCCGGGAATTCGCCAGCCTTCATGCGGCGGAAGAGGTCCAGGTTTTCCTCGGGGCTGCGATCCCGGTAGGGGCTGGGCTTCCCGGCGACGTGGAAGTTGCCGCGGTACTCGCGGATCTCCGCCTCGGTGAGGTCGCAGACGTAGGCCTTGCCCTGCTGAATGAGGTATTCCGCGTAGTCGTACATGAAGGGGAAATAATCCGAGGCGAAGTGCTCGCCCAGCCATTGGAAGCCCAGCCACTGCACGTCCTCGCGGATGGAGTCCACGTATTCCACATCCTCCTTGGCCGGGTTGGTATCGTCGAAGCGCAGGTTGGTGGCGCCACCGTAGGCCTTGGCCAGGCCGAAGTTCAGGCAGATGCTCTTGGCGTGGCCGATGTGCAGGTAGCCGTTGGGCTCTGGCGGGAAGCGGGTGAGCACGCGGCCGCCATGCTTGCCCGAGGCGAGGTCAGCCTCGACGATCTCCTCGATGAAGTGGAGGCTCTTGGGTTCAGGGATGGGCGATTCAGCGGACATCGGGGCTCACAGGATGCAAACCTCAAAGATACCAAGGCCGCTCCTGAAAAAACTGTGGGAACCGCGAAAGTCGCGAAAGCCCTTCGGGCAGGCGAAAAAAGAAAGATGTCTCGCCATTGAAACCGAAGTCCTTTTTAGCGCCCTTTTCGCGTTTTTCGTGGTTTCAATTCCTGGTTACCCCAGCCCTGCCGCCACCTGGGTGGCGCGCTCGATGCCGCGGGCCACGACGGAGCGGATGCGTCCGTCTTCGAGAACCATGAGGCCGGCGATGGTGCAGCCGGCAGGGGTGGTCACTTCGTCCTTGAGGGCCGCGGGATGGCGACCCGTCTCCAGCACCATGGCGGCGGCGCCCAGGGTCATCTGGGCGGCCAGTTCCAGGGCCACGGCCCGGGGCAGCCCGCACTGGACGCCGCCCTCGGCGAGGGATTCGAGGATGACGAACATGAAGGCAGGGCCGCTGGCGCTGAGCCCGGTAACCGCGTCCATGTGCTTCTCGTCCAGATCCATGACGCGGCCCAGGGGCTCGAACAGCGCGCGCGCCTGGGCCAGCTGGGCCTCGGTGACCCCACGGCCGGGGGCCAGCACGGTCATGCCCCGCCGGATGGCGCAGGGCGTATTGGGCATGGCCCGCACCAGGGGCATGTCCGCGGGCGTGTGGGCGGCGAGGAAGTCCAGGGCCACGCCGGCGGCGATGGAGACCACCAGGGGCCGGTGGTCCAGTGCGCCAGCCGTGGTCAGGCCCTCCAGCAGCCCCTTGAGTTCCTTCGGCTTCACGCAGAGGAGCAGGACCTCCGCGCCCCGCGCTGCGGCCTCCACCTGGTTCGAGAGGTCGATGCCCAGGGCCGCCGCCCGGGCCTTCCCGGTGGCTGGATGCGTATCGGCCGCCTGGATGAGCTTGGCGGGATAGCCCGAGGCCTCCACCAGCCCGGCGCTGATGGCCTGGCCCATGGTGCCGAAGCCGAGGATGGCGAGCTTGGGGTGTTGGCTCATGGGTGCTCCCTGAAGTAGAACCAAAATAGAAACCACAGATGACGCAGATTTCGCAGATGAAAGGCAAATTCCCACTTTATCTGTGTCATCTGCGTCATCTGCGGTTAATTGTGCCTTCCTCCGGGTGGGCCAAAAGGCGAGGACGACTACTGGTCGCGGCCCTCGCCCAGGGTCCACCACATGCAGTCTTCCAACTCCGACACCACGAAGCCCGTTTGCAACTCCGAGATGCGGTGGGAGCGGGTGCAGGCGGTGGTGTGGAAGCCCGTGGTGATCTCGCCGGGACCCGACCGCACGCCGAAATAGAACTCGGCATGCTCCAGCCCGAGGCGGAGGACCGTCTCCTGGAGGGCGTCCCGGTGATCCACGCCCTCGGGGATGCCCTGGATCACCTGCACGGAGTCGCCAGCGATGAGGGTGGGCGCGTAGGTCGCGGCCCCCTGTTCCTCCAGGACCGTGAGGGTGATGTGGGTGAATTCCTGAAGGTCCATCACAACCACCGTTCCAGGCGCGCCACCACTTCGTCCCGGCCCACGAGCATGAGGGTATCGAAGATGCCGGGGCTCACGGGCCGGCCGCAGAGGGCCACGCGCAGGGCCTGGGCCAGGTCCTTGGTCTTGAGGCCATGCCGCTCGAGGATGGCGTTGAAGCCCGCCTCCAGACCCTCGTGGGAATAGTCGGCCAAGGCGCAGACGTCGCGCAGGGCCAGCTTCGCCGCGGGCGTCATGAACTTCTCCACGGCCTTCTCGTCGAAGGTGGTGGGCGGTTCAAAGGCGAAGCGCAGCGCCTCGGCCATGTCGGTCAGGGATTTGCCCTTCTGGGTCGATTGGATGGCCTGCGCTCTCCAGGCCGCAGGCTTTTTATCCCACATTTCAGGCACGAAGGGCCTGAGATGTGGTTCCAGTTCCTCCCAGGTCGACCGCTGAATCAATTTCTGGTTCAGCCACTGGAGCTTGTCCATGTCGAAGCGGGCCGCGCTCTTCTGGCAGTCCGCCAGGTCGAAGAGTTGGATCATCTGCGCGTCCGTGAGCAGCTCCTCCTCGGCGCTCTCCACGGCATGGCCATTGATCTTGGGGGTCCATGAGAGCCGCGCCAGTGCCAAGCGCACCGCCGAGGGCAGCAGGCCCATGGCCTGGTACTCGGTGATGCTGGTGGCGCCGTGCCGCTTGCTGAGCTTGGCGCCGTCGGCGCCGAGGATCATGGGGACATGGGCGAAGGCGGGCAGCTCCGTGCCGAAGGCGGCGAAGAGCGGGATCTGCTTGGGTGTGTTGTTGAGGTGGTCGTCGCCCCGGATCACGTGGGTCACTTCCATCTGGGTGTCATCCACCACCACGCAGAAGTTGTAGGTGGGTATGCCGATGGCCCCAGGGCCGTCGCCAGTGCGGGCAATGATCCAGTCATCCAGGCTGTCCGCCGGGAAATGGGTGGGCCCCTTGATGAGGTCTGGGACGACGATGTCGCCGTCTTCGGGCATGCGGAAGCGGATGGCTGCCGGTTCGCTGGCGTCATGATTCGCCGCGGCGCAGCCCTTGCCGCGGTCCATGCCACGGTTGTATTGGAACACCTTCCCCGCGGCTTCGACTGTCTTGCGGCGCTCGTCGATGACCTCCCGCGAGCAGCGGCAGCGGTAGGCCAGCTTCTTGTCGAGCAGTTCCTGGATCTTGGCGCGGTAGAGGTCCATGCGCTGCATCTGGCGGTAGGGGCCGTGGGGGCCCACCCAGGCGCTGGGATCACCCACCACCGGGCCCTCGTCCCAGGTCAGGCCACACCAGGCCATACCCTCCTCGATGATGCGGATGTTGTCGTCGGTGCTGCGGGACAGATCCGTGTCCTCGATGCGAAGGATGAAGCGCCCGCCATGCTTGCGGGCGAAGAGCCAGCAGAACAGGGCGGTCCGCACCCCACCGATGTGCAGCATGCCGGTGGGGGACGGGGCGAAGCGGGTGACGACCTGGCGGGACATGGGACCTCGAAGGGCTCTAGGCTGTGGGCTCTAGGCTGTGGGGCCCAATAGCCGATGCGGCCCACCGGGCCGCATCCAACCTACAGCCTACAGCCCATAGCCTACTTGATATACAGCTTCAACCGGATCTCGATGGGGGAATCGCCGCTGAAGAGGCTGCGGTCCAGCACCACGGGGACTTCGACCACGCTGCGGAGCGGCAGGTGTTCGGAGGCGGGACCGTGGGCCGCGGCACTGGCTTCCTCGGGGGCCTCCCCGTCCTCCTCGAGCAGTTCGCCCGCGGAGATTTCCTGCACTTCCAGGGGTTTCGTGGACTCCCCCGTGGGCTGGGGCGGGGGCATGAAGGGCCCACCCATAAGCGCCGCCGGTTCCTCCACCACCCCACCGCCATAGCGCTCCGCCAGGCTTTTCAGCACCAGCTTCGCCACGCCCGTGAGGGTCTCCCGGACACCTTCGCCGCGCATGGCGCAGGCCTCATAGGTGGGGGCGCCGAAGAGGTTGACCTCGGCATTGAGGGTCTCCACGGGCAGGGCATTGGGCGTGTCGCGCTTGTTCCACTGGATCACGTGGGGGATCTTCTCCAGATCCGTGCCCTGGTCCTTCAGGTTGGTGATGAGGTTCTGGAAGCTTTCCTTGTTGCTTTCCAGGGCCGGAGCCTGGGAATCCGCCACGAAGACCACGGCGTCGGCCCCGCGCAGCACCAGCTTGCGGGTGGCATCGTAGAAGACCTGGCCGGGCACCGTGTAGAGCTGGATGCGGGTCTTCATGCCCCGAATGGTGCCCAGTTCGATGGGCAGGAAATCGAAGAAGAGGGTGCGGTCCGTCTGGGTGGCCAGGGACAGCATCTTGCCCCGCCCGTCCCCGGGCAGGGTGTCATAGACGTGCTGGAGATTGGTGGTCTTGCCGCACAGGCCGGGGCCGTAGTAGACGATCTTGGCCGTCAACTCCTTGGTGGCCGCATTGAAAAGCACCATAGCCTTCACCTTCGTGTCTTTGGGGAAGATTGGCGGGTCTGCCCTACCCCGTCAAGAAAGAACCGGGATGGTCGTAACTATCCCCACTTGGCCCAGGTTGCGCTACACTTTCGCCCATTCCACATCCCCGAGGGTTTCCATGGCCAAACTGCTGGTGCACGAAAGCGCGGGCGTCCGAGAATTCGAAATCGTGGACAACGAGGTCCACATGGGCCGGGAGCTGGACAATACGCTCCGGCTGCCGGATCCCAGCATCAGCCGCCACCATTGCGTGGTCCGCAAAGTCGGCGGCGGCTTCGAGATCCAGGATCTCCAGAGCAGCAACGGCGTGCTGGTGAACGGTAACCGGGTGCAGTCCTCCCCCCTCCGGGATGGAGACCGCATCACCCTGGGCCAGGTGCAGCTCACCTTCCAGGACCCCCGCCCCGAAGTCAGCGCCACGGTGGCCGTGCCCGTCCAGGAGGCGCCCGCGGTCCCGCTCGGCACCGTGCGCATGTCCGCCGATGAGCTGGCGGCCATCCACACGGGGAAGCCCCCCGCCGACCCCGCCCTGAAGATCCAGATTCAGGATCAGCTCTCCACGGGTCCCGTGGAGACCCCGACCAAGCCCTTTGCCGCTCCCGTGACGCCGCCCCCTCCCCCGCCAGCGCCGCTGTCCATGCCCGTGGCGCCCAGGCCCACCGCCGGAGTTCCCGTGAGCCAGTCCTTCCTCGGTTCCCTGCTGCCCTCCATCCCCGACGATGCCGTGCCCCTGGGCGAACGCGGAGACCTGGGCACCCGTCTCGTGGCGGTGCTGATCGACATGGTGCCGGCCATCGTCATTTCCATTGCCTTCATGGTCCTTTCGATCATTCCCTTCCTGGGTTGCATCCTGCTGCCCTTGAATTTCCTCGCCCAGCTTGGCTACTACTTCTTCTTCGTGCCTTGGACCGTGTCGAAATTCGGCGCCAGCATCGGCAAGAAGGTCATGAAGCTCCGGGTGGTGCCCGAGGGCAACCCCGCGGGCCACATCGATCTGGGTTCCGCCATCCTCCGCCAGCTCGGCAACTTCTTCTTCCTGAACCTGATCGTCCTCGCCATCAAGGGTGACGAGCGCATCAGCCTGAGCGACATCATGGCCAAGACCCTGGTGGTCAAGGTCGATCGCTGATGGCAGGCTGAATCCCAAACCGGCGCCCGCCTCCGCGGGCGCCATTTTTTAGGTGGTGGCATGATCCTCACCGGCCGGCAGATCCTCGCGGCGAAGACGGAAGGCCGCATCCGCATCGAGCCCTGGAGCGACGACCAGCTCAATCCCAACAGCTACAACCTGCGCCTGGGCGAGGACTTGGCGGTCTACACGGAATCCATCCTCGACATGGCGCAACCCAACGGCATCGAGTTCCTCAAGATCCCCGCGGAGGGCCTGCTGCTGCAGCCAGGGAAGCTCTACCTTGGCCGCACCCAGGAATACACCGAGACCCACGGCATGGTGCCCATGCTCGAAGGACGCAGCAGCGTGGGCCGCCTGGGCCTCTTCGTCCACGTCACCGCCGGCTTCGGTGACATCGGCTTCTGCGGCTTCTGGACTCTCGAGATCAGCTGCATCCAGCCCGTGCGCATCTATGCGGGCGTGGCCATCTGCCAGATCTTCTACCACACCGTCAGCGGCGACTACGACAGCTACGACTCCGGCAAGTACCAGCGGAACTCCGGCATCCAACCCTCGATGCTGTGGAAGGATTTCGTGAAGGGTCCGGATCAGACTTGAGTGCGGAGCACCCAGACCCAATTCGCCGCCAGCGCCATCAAACCCAGCACCAGCCCGATGCTCCGCTCCCGGCGGGACAGGTCCACCTCGAGCGCCCGGCCCAGGCACAGCCGAAGCCCCAGCCACAGGGCACCCAACGGCAATGCCAGGGCCACCATGGGATTGCAGCGCAGGGCCGCCAGCCAGGCGCCCCGGCCCAGGGCCAACACCACCCGTGTGCTGCCACAGGTGGGACAGGGCTGGCCGGAGAGGCGGTGGAGGAGGCAGGTTTCCAGGGCGGGGCCACCCCGCCGTTCCAGCAGGACGCCTGCCAGCACCAGCAGCACCCAGAGCCCCATCAGCACCAGGGACCAGACCGGCGGCCGGGGCAGCCGGGAGACCCGCTCCCAGCGCAACCGCACGCGGTCAGCGGCCGCGCATGGCCCCGAGGGCTGCCACACCGCCGAAGAACACCATCCAGCAGAGCCAGAGGAGGCCCAGGGCGCAGCCGATGATCCCCAGGATCTTGCCGGCCTTCGTGAGCGCTTCGCCCGAGGGATCCATCTGGCCGGCCGCCATGGCCTTCAGGTCGGAGCTCCCCATGACCCAGGCGAGGATCGCGAAAATGAAGCAGCAGACGAGCCCCAGGATGCCGAAGATCAGGAGCATCACACCCCGGTGGGCCTTCATGGGTACGGTGGACTGGAAGTCATTCATGGCTGGCTCCTGGGGGTGTGGCCGGGTGGCTGTCCGGAAGGCTGGACTCTGGGGTGGTGCGCCCAGTGTAGAAGGCGGCCGCGACGAAGGATAGAGGGCAGCTCGAACTACTTGAATCCCTGCGTCGTCGTAGGAGCGTCGCGGGTCCACAGCACCTCGAAGGGCCGCACTTCCTGCTCGATGCCCTTGAGGGAGAAGGCGCCCAGCTGACGAAGCTTCTCTTCGCCCAGGAGTTCCGCCGTCTGGGGCCCGACCACGATCTGGCCCGGCCGCGCCACGGAGCTCTCTAGGCGCGAGGCCAGGTTCACGGTGCTGCCCATGACGGTGTAGTCCATGCGCTTCTCGCAGCCGATGTCGCCCGCGAAGGCCTCCCCGCTGTTGATGCCGATGCGCATCTTCAGCTCCGGGTACCCTTCGGGCCGCATGGTATTCAGGGTGTACAGGGCCTCCTGCATGGCCACGGCCGCGTCCACCGCATGCCGGGCATGGTCGGGATCGGGATTGGGCGCGCCGAAGAAGGCCATGATGGCGTCGCCGATGTACTTGTCGAGGGTGCCGCCGCGGCTGAAGATCGTGTCGGTCATGGCCTCGAAGGTGCGGTTCAGGATGCCGGCCAGCACCATGGGCTCCATGCCCTCGCTCATGCGCGTGAAACCGGAGATGTCGGCGAAGAGCACGCTGATCTGGCAACGCTGGGCCTGCAGCGCCGGCGCCTCCTTGCTCTGGCTGGAGCGCAGGATCTGGGACACCACCTGGGGGCTGTGGTACCGCTCCAGCCGCTGCCGGAACTTGGCCTCGCGCTCACGCTGGATGCCCACGGCGGCGAAGTTCGCCATGGCGCTCAGCAGGTGCTCGTCCTCCCGCTTGAAGCCGCCCTTGTTGAGGCTGGTCTCCAGGTAGATCACGCCGAAGGCCTGGTCCTCCACGATCAGGGGGGCGCAGAGCGCCGAGGTGATGCCGTGGATCTTGATGCTCTCCCCGGCGCTGAAGCGGGGATCCATGCGCGCGTCCGTGGTGAGGATGGCCACCCGCTTGTCCATGGCGGTGCGGGCGATGGTGCGGCTGATGGGGTTCGTGTGGATGCCGGGCTGCTCCTCCCAGACCAGCTCGGGCACCAGCTCGCCCGTGGCGTCCGCCAGCAGGATGAAGCCCCGCTGGCAGGGGATCTGGGCCGTCACCAGGCCCATGACAGATTCGAGCAATTCGGCGAGGCCCGCGGCCCGCAGCAGGGTGCCGGCCATGCTCGCCAGGCGCTGGAACAGCGTGACGGCTTCGCCCGCCGGATGCTCGCCACTGGCCTGGGCCAGCATGGCCTCGATGCTGGCGTGGGGCACGACGATGGAGCCCGAGGCGTCGAAGGCGCGATCTTCCAGGGCAATCTTGGAGATCGCGGCCTTGGGCACCAGGTTCAGATTCAGGCCCACCACCGTGGCGGCCATTCCACCTTCCGGAACCCACATCACCACGGCCTCGCCCAGGAGCACCGTGTCGCCCGCATGCAGGGGCGCCGGTCCCGCCAGAGTCACCCCGTTGAGCGAAGTGCCGTTGAGCGACTTCATGTCCATGACGTGGGGCTGGCCATCCTGCAGGAAGAATCGCGCATGGACCCGGCTCACGGCATTCGCGTTGATCTTGATGGTGGCCTGGTCGCCCCGGCCGATGGTCACGCCCTCTTCCGTGAGGGTCACGGGGTAGAGCGTGCCGTCAACCTGGAGGGTGAGCTGCATGGGGAATCCGGAGGGGAGGTGAGTTTAACACGCAGTGCAGACAGTAATGACGCTTCACGGTATTCTATGAGGTTCACCCTGGAGTGTCGTTGACCAAAGTCGGATTCATGTCCCTGGGCTGCCCTAAGAACCTCGTGGACTCCGAGGTCATGCTGGGCCACCTGCGCCTCAAGGGCTACCAGATCACCCCCGTGCTAGCCGAAGCCCAGGTGCTGGTGGTGAACACCTGCGGCTTCATCGACGCTGCCAAGCAGGAGAGCATCGAGGCCATCCTCCAGGCCGCCGCCATGAAGACCGAAGGCGCCTGCGAGAAACTCATCGTGGCCGGCTGCCTGGTGGAGCGGTACCGGGACGAGCTTATGGCCGGGATGCCCGAGATCGATGCCTGCCTGGGCACCCGGGACATCGAACAGATCGCCGAGGTCATCGGCGCGGGCGCGGCCTTCCAGCTGGATGCCAACCCCGACTACCTATACTCCGAGGCCAGCCCCCGGCTGCTCACCACCCCCCGAGCCAGCGCCTACCTCAAGATCAGCGAGGGCTGTGATCACGCCTGCGCCTTCTGCGTCATCCCCCAGCTCCGGGGCGCCCAGCGCAGCCGCAGCATTGAGAGCGTGGTGGCCGAGGCGAAGAACCTGGTGGCCCAGGGGGTGCTCGAAATCAGCCTGGTGGGCCAGGACACCACGGACTACGGCCGCGACTTTGGCGATCCCGACGCCCTGGAGAAGCTGGTCCGCGCCCTGGGCGCCGTGGCAGGCCTCCGCTGGTTCCGCATCCACTACGCCTACCCCAACCGGCTCACGGACGGCCTGCTGCACGCCATGGCGGAAACGCCCAACTGCGCCCGCTACCTGGACATGCCCCTGCAGCATGCGAACGGGGCCATCCTCAAGGCCATGGCCCGGGGCGGCAGCCGAACCTCGTTCCTGAAGCTCGTGGAGAAAGTGCGCCGCATCGTGCCGGGCATCGCCATCCGCTCGAACTTCATCGTGGGCTTCCCCGGCGAGGACGAGGCCGCCTTTAGCGAGCTGAAGGCCTTCGTGCAGGAGGCCCGCTTCGACCACGTGGGCGTCTTCACCTACAGCCCCGAGGAGGGCACGGCGGCCTTCGCCCTCGGCGATCCCATTCCGAAGCGCACCAAGGAGGCCCGCAAGCGGCGGCTCCTGGAACTGCAGCAGAAGATCGCCCGGGAGAAGAACCAGGAGAAGGTGGGCGAGGTGCTCGACGTGCTGGTGGAGGGTGCCCACGAGGAGACGGAACTCATCGTGAAGGGCCGCCACGCGGGCCAGGCCCCGGACATCGACGGCAACGTGCTGCTGGTGGACGGCGCCCCCCAGGTGAACACCATCCAGCGGGTGCGCATTGTGAAGGCCCACGCCTACGACCTCATCGGCGAAGTGGAGGAGGGCGGCCTCGAAGCCAGCACGTTGGCCTACGAGCAGGCGTTCCGTACTCGGCAGCGGTCCTAGTCGGGGCCTTCCCTGCCAGAGGACGGTTCTGGACGGCCCCGGTATCCTGTTCCCATGCGTGCCCGGAAACGGCTTCTCGTGGGTCTTGGGTTCTTGTTGGCCCTGGCCGCCGTCTGCGCAGGCTTGCTGGTGTGGCGGCAGCTGCCCCGGGACCAGACGCCGCTCATCGCAGGGCTCAGCGCCAAGGTCACGGTGGAGCTGGATGGCCGCGCCGTGGCCACCATCCAGGCCGAGTCCCTGGAGGATGCCAGTCACATCCAGGGCTATGTGGTGGCGCGGGAGCGGCTCTTCCAGATGGAGCTCATGCGGCGCAGCGCCGATGGCCGCCTGGCGGAGGTGTTCGGGGCGGCGGCCTTGCCCCTGGACGAGTTGCACCGCATCTACGGCTTCAGGCAGGTGGCGGAACAGGCCGTGGCCTTTTGTCCGGCCCCGGCCCGCCGCTCCCTGGCAGCCTATGCCGCCGGCGTGAACGCCTTCATCGATCAGAACCCCGGCCGCTGGGGGTTGGAGTTCCAGCTGCTGGGCCTGCGGCCGGAACCCTGGCGCCCCGAGGACAGCTTCAAGGTCCTGCTCCTCATGCACGAGGATCTCTCCTCCAGTTGGAAGGCCGAATTGCAAGCCGAGGCCCTGGCGGGCCTGCCGGCCCCCCTGCAACGGTTCCTCCAGCCCGCCGTGGACGCTGAGGATCGACCCCTCATTCCCGATGCCCACCCGCTGCCCTCGGACACGGCGGCCTTCTTCCAGGGTGGGGTCGTGGCGGCCAAGGTGGCGGGCGAGCCCCAGCTGCGGAGATGGCTGGCCGCCGCCGCGAACCTGCCCGTTCCCGATCCCGAGGCCCGGCTCGCCTCCAACAACTGGGTGGTGGCGGGCAGCCGCACCTGGAGCGGCAAGCCCATGCTGGCCAATGATCCGCATCTGAGCCTGAGCTGCCCGGGCATCTGGTTCCCCCTGCGCATCACCTGGGCGGGCCGCTTTGCCCAGGGAGTCGCCCTGCCGGGTCTCCCGGGCATCGTGATCGGCCACAACGACCGCATCGCCTGGGGCTGCACCAACCTGGGCACGGACCTCCAGGATCTCTACCGGGAACCGGCGCGGGAACGGCGCCAGGAGTGGATCCCCGTGAAGGGCCAAAAGCCCGTGGAACTCATGGTGGACATCGGAAAGCACGGGCCGCAGGTGCTGCCGGGCCTCTCCCTGCACTGGCCCGCCCTGGATCCCCGCCGGCTCGCCCTGCCCGCCTCGGAGCTGATGGAGGCGAAGGACTGGGCGACCTTCAATGCGGCCATCGACGGGTATCCCAGCCCACCTCAGAACGTGGTCTACGCCGACGTGGATGGCCACATCGGCTGGCGGGCCTCGGGCCTGATCCCTATCCGGCGCCCGGGGGACGACGGCAGCCGCATCCATAAAGGGACGGATCCGACCCAGGACTGGCGGGGCTTCGTGAAGCCCGCCGACATGCCCCGCCGGCTCGACCCGCCCCAGGGTTTCATCGCGACGGCCAACAACCGCACCATCGGCACCAGCTTTCCCCAACCCGTGGCCACCAGCTGGGCCTCCATGAGCCGGGCGGGCCGCATCATTGAGCGGCTGGAGCAGGATGGCCCTTGGGATGTGCGGGGCTTCGAGGCCCTGCAACGGGATGCCACCAGCCGCTTCCACCTGGTCTTCATCCGGGCCCTGGGCGTCGCGGAGGCACTGCCCGGCTTCACGGGTCACGCGGATCCCGCCACGCCCCTGTTCACCCAGGCCGAGCTGATTCGCAGGGCCTTCCGCCTGAAACTTCTGGAACACCTCCTCCAGGGGTCGCTCCTGGCCCCGAAGGACTACCGGCATTTCGGCGAAGACCAATGGCTGCTGGCCGCGGCCAAGGCCCCCGCGGGCCAGTGGCAGGCCGCCGGACTGGGGGACAAGGCCGCCTTCATCGAGGCCTGCGTGGCCGAAGTGACGCAACGCCCCGAATGGAATCTGCCCTGGGGCGACCTGAACCAACTGCGGATCAGGCATCCCTTCGGACTCTCGGGTGGTTTCGCGGGCTGGCTCTTCAACCCCACCCCCATGCGGTTCCCGGGATCCGCCCGTTCCATCCGCGTGCAGACCGGCACCCACGGCCAATCCATGCGCATGGTGACGGACCTGGCCCAGTTGGAGGCCACCCGCCTGGTGCTCCCCCTGGGCGTCAGCGCCCACCTGGGCTCCAGGCACCGGGAGGACCAGGCCGGAGCCTGGCGCCAGGGTGATCCGGATGGCGAGTTCACCCGCCTGCAGCAACCCGCGCAGAAGACGCTGGTCTTTCTGCCGAAGTAAGGCCCCTGGCCCGCGGGGCCCTTCGCCAAGCTGGCCTACGCCATGCAGTTCTGATCCCCATGCATGTCTGACTCCACCGCTACACTGTCCGGATGCTGGAACTCAGAAACCTGACCCGCGCCTACGAACTTGGCGGCGAGCGCGCCGGCGTGTTCGGCGTGTCGCTGGCGGTTCCGAAGGGCTGCCTGGCGGTGCTGGCGGGCCCCAGTGGCAGCGGCAAGACCACGCTGCTCCAGTTGGCGGGCCTGCTCGATGCGCCGGACGAAGGCGAAGTACGGCTCGACGGCGAGGCCGTCTCCGCCCTTCCCGAAAAAGCCAAGTGCGACCTGCGTCTGCGGCGCCTGGGCTTCGTGTTCCAGGCCTTCAACCTGGTGCCCGTGCTCTCCGCCCTGGAGAACGTGATGCTGCCCCTGCAATTCCAGGGCGTGCCCGAGGCCGAGGCCAGGCAGCGCGCCGAGGCGGCCCTGGAGCGCGTGGGCCTGGCGGATCGCCGCCATCATCACCCCGGCCAGCTCAGCGGGGGGCAGCAGCAGCGCGCCGCCATCGCCCGCGCCCTGGCCCCGGAGCCGCTGCTGGTGCTGGCGGACGAACCCACCGCCAGCCTCGACCACGCCCACGGCGGCCCGCTCATGGATCTCATGGCCGAGCTGGCCTCGGAGCGCGGCGTCACCTTCCTCGTGGCCAGCCACGACCCCTCCGTCATCGCCCGCGCCCACCGCGTGTTCCGCTTGATGGACGGGCAACTCGTGGGACAGGACTGACAGATGAATCCACAGATTCCACAGATTTCACAGATTCTGGTTTGCGCCCATTCATGCCCTGGCTGGGGCCCATCCCGAATTTCTGTGCTTTCAAATCTGTGTGAATCTGTGAAATCTGTGGACCAAGTCGTTTTTGTTAGAGCATCCAAGTGATTCTCGCGCGCCTGGCCCTCCGGAACCTGCTGCGCCAGCGGCGGCGCACGGCGCTCACGCTGATGGTGGTGGTGGCGGGGTTCCTGGCCCTCAGCCTGGCCGGGGGCTTCATGGCCCAGACCTTCCAGGGGCTCTCCGACGCGGCCATCCGCGGCGGTCTCGGGCACCTCCAGGTGCTGCCGCCCGGCGCTCTGGAGGGGGACGAGGCCCAGAGCCTGGAGAAGGCCCTGCCCGAGGGCGAGGCCCTGGCCGCGCGGCTGCGCCAGGATCCCGCCGTGGCCGAGGTGCTGCCCCGCATCCAGTTCATGGGCCTGCTGTCCAACGGCCCCCGCAGCGTGGCCTTCCTCGGCACGGCCGTAGATCCCGTGCTCGAACCGAAGTACATGGCCACCGCCGAAGCCCTGAAGGACGGCGCCCAGGCCCCCGGTGGTGCTGGCTCCCGCTGGCTCTCCGCCGAGCCCACCGCCCGCGAAGTGATCCTCGGCGTGGGCCTGGCGCGGGCCCTGGGGGCCTCCGTGGGCAGTTCGCTCACCCTCATGTCCACCACCCGCGACGGCGCGCTGAACGCCGTGGATGTCGACGTGGCGGGGCTCCAGGACCTCGGCCTGCGCGAGCTCAACGACCGCTTCCTCACCGTGAGCCTGGCCACCGCCGACCAACTGCTGGACTCGGCTCAGGCGCGGTCGCGCCTGAGTGTGGTGCTCAGGCGGCCCCAGGACACAGGCCGGGAACTGACGCGGATCCAGCCCCTGCTCCCGGGAACTTCCGTCAAACCTTGGTACGAGCTGGCCTCCTTCTACCGGCAGGTGAAGCTGCTCTACTACGCCATCTTCGGCTTCATGGGCCTGGTGCTGTTCCTGGTGGTGCTGCTGGCCACGGCCAACACGCTGCTCATGTCGGTCATGGAGCGGGTGCGCGAATTCGGCGTGCTGCGGGCCATGGGCCTCCAGCCCCGGCAACTGCTGGTGCTGCTCCAGTGGGAGGGCGCCTTCCTGGGACTCATGGGCAGCGCGCTGGGGCTGCTGGCGACGCTGCTGCTCCGCGCCGGGCTGAACGCCCTGCATCTCGTGATGCCGGCCCCACCCGGCACCAGCCATGGCTACGAACTGGACATCCACTTCGTGCCGATCGTCTACCTCGCGGTGGCCCTGGGCCTGCAGGCCACGCTTCAGTTCAGCGCCCTGTTCCCGGGCCTGAAGGCCGCGCGGCTGCGCATTGTAGAGGCGCTCAGGCATGTGTGAACTTCGAGGTGGGGTCCGGGCCGCATCGTTGCACGATGCGGCTGGTGAACTGCATGGCCTGGCTTCCGGTTGCCGTTGGGTGAACCGATGACCGCCGCCGGTGCGCCCGCCCCCCGCCTCGCCTGGTGGCTGGCCACGGGCTTCGGCAGCGGTTACCTGAAGCCCGCGCCGGGCACCTGGGGCACCCTCGCAGGCGTGGCAGTCTGGCTGGTGATGGTCCTTGGACTGGGTGCCACCCATTGGCAGGTCACCCCCTATCTTCTCTGCTCAGCGCCACTGGCGCTGAGCCTCCTGGCCGTGTGGGCGGCGGAGCGCGTGGTGAAGGAGACCGGCCTCAAGGATCCTGCCTTCATCGTGGTGGACGAGTGGGTGGGTATCTGGATCGCCCTCACACCGATGCTCTTCACCGTCACCCTGCAGCCACAGCCCTGGCTGCTCTGGGAAGCTCGCCTGGTGGCGCCCTTCGCGCTCTTCCGCCTCTTCGACATCTGGAAGCCGGGCGTCGTGAACCGGGCCCAGGGCCTGCCCGGCGGCTGGGGCGTGGTCATGGACGACGTGCTGGCGGGCCTGCTGGCCGCCCTCATCGTCTGGCCCCTGGATCAGTGGCTGGGCCGGCAGTCCCTGCTGAATCCGGGGCTTTGGCGCTAGGGCCGGGGCCCGGCTACTTCCTGCTCCCCAGCTTGAGGAGGGCCGCCACCGGGCGGTGGTTTTCGAGGGGGTGCCGCAGGGGCAGGCTCGGGTCCACGCGGTACTCGTTGCTGCGGGCATCCTCCTGGCGCCGGCTCCGGCTGATGTAGCCCGCGGCTTCCAGGTCATCCAGGATGCGCTGCACGGCTCGGTAGGTGATGTTCACCCGCTCTGCCAGATCCTGGATGCGCAGGGCCGGCTCCTGGGCCAGGCAGATGAGCACGTGGGCGTGGTTGGACAGGAAGGTCCAGGGCGCGGCTGGGGGGCTGGCCGGCAATTTTCTGGACAAGGGGCGTTTCATGCTTCCATCCTCGCGGGTTTGTGTGTCTCATTATACATGTAATTTATTTCATGTTTTTTGGTTCATCTATTCCTGCCCACCCCTACGCATCCCGGAGCCCGACCCTTGGCCACCCTCGACCTCCTCCGCGCCAACCTGCTCTCGCCCATCGTCCTGGCCTTCGCGCTGGGTCTCGTCGCCCGGCTGCTGCGCAGCGAGCTGCGCCTTCCCCCGGCCCTGTACAGCAGCCTCGCCATCTACCTGCTCCTGGCCCTGGGCCTGAAGGGCGGCCACGAGCTGGGCCACGTGGGCTGGGCTACCCTCGCCAGGCCCGCGGCAGTCACGTTCCTGCTGGGTTGCATCACGCCGCTGACGGCCTACTTCGCCCTCCGCCGCTTCGGCCGCTTCTCCACGGCGGATTCCGCGGGCATCGCCGCCCACTACGGCTCAGTGTCCGCGGTGACCTTCATCGCGGCGCAGCAGTTCGTGAGTTCCATGGGCGGCGCGGCGGAGAGCTTCATGCCGACCCTGCTGGCCCTGCTCGAGAGCCCCGGCATCCACATCGCCCTGGGCCTGGGGGTGCTGGCCAAGGCCCGCACCGCGGTGGTCCCGGCGGTGGTGGAGGTGTCGGTGGAGGCCGGCGGGGGCGGCACGGCGACCCTGGGGACTGGTCCGGAGCCCGTGGCGGTGCCCCCATTCCTGCTGCACTCCCTGCACGAGGTCCTGACCGGCCGCACCATGGTCCTCCTCGCGGGGGGCCTGGTGGTTGGCTGGCTCATGGGCGACGGGGGCTGGCAGCAGGTGGCACCCTTCTTCGACACGGGCTTCAAGGGGGCCCTGATGCTCTTCCTCCTGGAGATGGGCATGCTGGCCGCGGAACGCCTGGGAGAGCTGCGGAAAGTGGGGCCCTTCCTCCTGGCCTTCGGCACCCTCGCCCCCCTTGTCCACGGCGCCCTGGGCGTCCTGCTCGGGCACCTGGCGGGCCTCTCGCCGGCCGGCGCCACGGTGCTCGGGGCCATGGCTGCCAGCGCCTCCTACATCGCCGCGCCCCCAGCGGTGCGGACTACCCTGCCCGAGGCCAACCCCACCTTTTCGCTGGCCCTGGCCCTGGGCATCACCTTCCCCTTCAACGTGGTGATCGGCATCCCCCTCTTCTGGGGCTTCGCCAGCTTCCTGGGCGGCCGCTGATGACCCCCCTGGTCGGCATCATCATGGGCAGCCGCAGCGACTACGAGGTCATGGCGCATGCTTGCGACACCCTGCAAGCCCTGGGCGTGCCCTTCGAGGCCCGCGTGGTCTCAGCCCACCGCACGCCACGGTGGATGGCGGAATACGCGACCAGCGCCGAGACCCGGGGCCTGAAGGTGCTCATCGCCGGCGCCGGCGGGGCCGCCCATCTGCCCGGCATGGTGGCCGCGCACACCCTCCTGCCGGTGCTGGGCGTCCCCGTGGCCGCCACGGGGCTGAACGGTCTTGACTCCCTGCTATCCATCGTCCAGATGCCGGGCGGCGTGCCGGTGGGCACCTTGGCCATCGGGAAGGCGGGCGCCCGCAATGCGGCGCTGCTGGCGGCCCAGATCCTGGCCCTGGGCGACCCCGCGCTGCGCCAGCGCCTGCAGGAGCTGCGCGACGCGGCGGAGGTCTCGGTGCTCGCGGAGGTGCTTCCGTGAAGACTCCCCCCCACTTTCAGCCTATCCTCCCCGGCGCGACCATTGGCCTGCTGGGCGGCGGCCAGCTGGGCCGCATGACCGCCCTCGCGGCCCGCAGCATGGGCTACAAAGTCGCGGTGCTCGATCCCGATCCCCATTGCGCCGCCGCGCCCCTGGCGGACACGGTCATCGTGGGCGCTTTCGACGATGTCGATGCCGCCCGGCAGCTGGCGCGGCGCTCCGCCGTCGTCACCTACGAGATCGAACGCATCGCCCCCGCGGTCCTGGGGGCGGTGGCCGAGTGCGCGCCCCTGCGCCCCGGAGCCCACGTCCTGGAATGCATTCAGGACCGGGCCCGGCAGAAGCGCTGGCTGGCCGACCACGGCTACCCGGTGGGGCCCTGGCGGGACGCGGCCACCGCCACCGAGCTGGAGCAGGCGCTGCTCGAACTCGGTCCCTGCCGCGTCAAGCGCACCCAGGGCGGCTATGACGGCCGCGCCCAGGTACGGGTGGCGCGCCTGGACGAGGCCGCCCAGGCCATGGGACAGCTGCACGGCCCCGCCGTGGCGGAGCAGGAATTGCTCCTGCAACTGGAGCTGAGCGTGCTGGTGGCCCGCTCGCCCCAGGGCAGCGTGGTGGCCCACCCACCGGCCGCCAACTGGCACGAGGACGGCGTGCTGCAGTTCTCCCTCGTGCCCGCCCCCATCTCCCCGTCTCTGGCCCGGGAGGTCACGGAGTTGGCCACCAGCCTCGCCGTGGCGCTCTCAGTCGAAGGCCTTCTGGCCGTGGAGCTCTTCGTCACCCAGGGGGGCCGCCTGTTGGTGAACGAGCTGTCGCCCCGCCCCCACAACACCTTCCATGCGGCCGGCGCGGCCTGCGCCACGGGGCAGTTCGAGCAGTTCGTGCGCGCCATCTGCGGGCTGCCGTTGGGCTCCACCGAAACCCAGGGCGCCTCCGTGCTGGTGAACCTGCTGGGCGACCTCTGGCTGGGGCCGCAGCTCCAGCTGGAAGCCGCCCTGGCCGTGCCCGGCGTCTCCTTGCACCTCTACGGCAAGGAGCCCCGGCCCCTCCGCAAGGTCGGCCACCTCACGGTGTGCGGCGCCACCGCCGCCCAGGCCCTCGCCCGGGCCGAAGCGGCAGTGGCCTTCCTGGAGCCACAGGTTCCTTCCGGGGCTTCGACAGCTGGAAGCCAGGCCTCGTGAACCGGGCCCAGGGTTGGCTCGGTGGCTGGGGCGCCAGGTTGTGAACTCAAACAGGCAGGGCTGGTTGCCCAGGCTGTCGCTGCTGGGTCCAAATCTTTGGCGCTAGTATCTTTCAGTAAACCACTGAGGGAGAAAGCGTGAAATCCAACCTGGCCCTGGCCGCCATGTCCGGAATGGTCGTCCTCAGCGGGACCCTCTCTCTCGAGGCTCAGGCAAAGCTCCCAACAGACCTGCAACCGGCGGGATCCACCACAGTAGAGGTCACCGCCACGCGGTTCCCGGAGGACCCCGCCAAGGTCCCCGCGTCCATCACGGTCTACTCGGCCAAGGACCTTTCAGATCGAGGGGCGACGGACCTGCGCAGTGCCCTTGCTCTGGCGGCGGGCGTGTTCATCGCCCCGGGTGGCGACGGCGGTCCGGCCAGCAGCGTGCCCGAATTCTGGGGCCTCAAGGAGTTCGATGCCTTCCTGTTGGTGGTGGATGGGGTGCCCTGGGGCGGCGCCTTCAACCCGGCGCTGTCGACCCTGAGCCTGGAAGGCGTGGAGCGCATCGAAGTCCAGCGGGGGGCCGCACCGGTCCTCTACGGAGCCACCTCCTTCGTGGGCGTGATCCACGTCATCCGCAGCCTGCCAGAGAATGCGCAGGGAGCTGCTCGTCTCTCCCTCGGCACCCACGGCAGCGCCGGGGCCAGCGTATCCTTGCGGCTGCCTTCCTGGTCCGGTGGGGACTCCAGCCTCATCGCTGACCACGACCAGCAGGGCTTCGACGATCCGCGCACTTCTTTCACCCGCAACCACCTGCTGTGGCGGAATCGCGTTCAGGCCGAGCATGGCGTGTTCCGCTTCGACCTCGAAGGCACCGCTGTGGAGCAGCAACCCGCCAGCCCCTTCCCCCGAGTGGGCACTGCCCTCACGGCCCAGGTACCCCTGGATGCGAACCACAATCCGGCGGGGGCCTTCCTTAACGACCGGCGCCTCACCTTCACCACGGGCTACGACCGGGTGCTGGACAAGGCGACGCTGTGGACGACCACCCTTTCGGCTTCACGGGCAAGTCAGGAGGTCTTCCGTGGCTTCCTGACCGACGTCAGCACCGCGGATCCCAACGGCCACGGTTTCCGGGAGCGCATCGACCTCACGGATCTCTACCTCGATTCCCACCTGACCTGGACCCAGGAGGCCAGCCTCAGAGTCGTCCTTGGACTGGATCATCTGCATGGCCAAGGCATCGGGCGCGGCGGGGATTTCGACTACTTCGCCCACCTCGACGGGTCGAACCCGCCTTCGGGCGCCCAGCTTCCCAACCAGGCGGACATCCGCATCGATGACCGCCGCGACTTCTCGGGCCTCTACCTCTTTGCCCAGTGGCAGCCCACCCGGCGGCTGGTGTTCGAAGCCGGCCTGCGCCTCACCCGGGCCGATGAAGCCCGACAAACCTCCACGCTGGATTTTGAGAGCGGGACCTTGGACCGCGGCTCCGATCGCAGGACCACCACACGCCTGTCGGGCAGCGCCGGGGCTACCCTGACGGCCTGGCAGGCAGGGGAGGATCGACTGAACGTGTTCACGGGAATCCGCACCACGTTCAAACCCGGAGCCATCGACTTCGGCCTGGACAGCGGTGCGCAGATCCTCGCGCCGGAAACCGCCACGAGCTATGACCTCGGCCTGAAGGCGGAACTCATGGGCCGTCGCCTCGCCTTGGAGGTAAGCGCATTCCGCATGGACTTCCAGAACCTGGTGGTGCCTCAGAGTACGGGTGGACTACCGACGCTTACCAACTCAGGCAGCAGCCGATTCCAGGGGATCGAAGGCAGCGCCGCCTACCGGTTCACCAGCGACCTCAGCGCCCGCGCCGCCTACAGCTATCACGACTCCCGCTTCAGGGACTACCAGAAGGACTTCGGATCCGGCACCCTCACCCAGCTGGCAGGCAAACGGCTGGAGATGTCTCCCTACCACTTGGGCGGGCTGGGCCTTGCCTACGCCCCAGCCCATGGACTCCTGGCCACCGCCGAAATGAACTATGTGGGTGCGGTGTTCCTCAACCAGCGCAACACCGCACCCACAGGTGGCTACGCTACCTACGCCGCCAGTCTTGGCTGGCGGAAGCGCGCCTGGGACTTCCGACTCAGTGGCCAGAACCTCACGGACCGCCGCAAGCCCGTTTCCGAAAGCGAGCTGGGGGATGCCCAGTACTACCTCCTGCCGGGCCGCCAGTTGAAGGCATCGGTCCACTACCGCTTCTGACGGCCGGGGCGGAAGCTGTCAGTGCCCCGTCTCCACCAGCAGCTGCCTCCACACGGTAGGTTCGCTGAGGTGGCCGTGCTCGTTGAAGCGGCGGCTTTCGATGAGGTAGCGGTAGCCCTGTTCCGTGAGGAAGAGCTGACGGTTCCGGGCGAATTCCTGCTCGGTGGTCTCGCTGCTGATGAGTGAGTAGAAGTAGCTGACGTTGCGCGTACCCTTGGGGCGCAGGATGCGGCCCAGGCGCTGGGCTTCTTCCTGTCTGGAACCGAAGGTGCCGCTCACCTGGATGGCCACGCTGGCATCGGGCAGATCAATGGCGAAGTTGGCCACCTTGCTCACGATGAGCACCCGCAGGCTGCCCTCGCGGAATTGCCGGAACAGGGACTCCCGCTCCTTCTCGGGCGTCTGGCCCGTGAGCACGGGCACCTGCAGCCGCTCGCCGATGATGCGGAGCTGCTCCAGGTACTGGCCGATGATGAGGATGTTGTCGCTCGGATGCCCCGCCAGCAGTTCGTCCATCACCGCCATCTTCATGCTGTTCTCGGAGGCGATGCGGAACCGCTGGCGCTGGTCGGCCACGGCGTATTCCATGCGCTCGTCCATGGGCAGGGGCACCCGGATCTCCAGGCAGTGGGCCGTGGCGATGAAGCCGTCCTTCTCCAGCATCTTCCAGGGCACGTCCACCCGCTTGGGGCCGATGAGGCTGAAGACGTCCTCCTCCTTGCCATCCTCGCGCACCAGCGTGGCGGTGAGGCCCAGGCGCCGTTTGGCCTGCAGTTCCGCCACCGCCCGGAAGATGGGCGCCGGCAGCATGTGCACCTCGTCGTAGATGACCAGGCCCCAGTTGGCCGCCTCGAAGATCTTGAAGTGCTCGAAGGGGCCCGCCTTGCTGCGGCGGTAGGTCAGTATCTGGTAGGTGGCGATGGTGACGGGCTTGATCTCCTTGGAATCGCCGGTGTAGAGCCCGATCTGGTCGTCCGTGAGCGTGGTCTTGTCCAGCAGCTCCTGCTTCCACTGCTTCACGGCCGTGACGTTGGTGGTGAGCACCAGCGTGTGGGTCTGGAGGCTGCGCATGCAGCCGATGCCGATGACGGTCTTGCCGGCCCCGCAGGGCAGCACCAGCACGCCCGCGCCGCCGTCAGGTCCGCCGCCCGCGTGAAAGACATCCACTGCCGCCTGCTGGTAGGGCCGCAGGTCGAAGGGCTTGCCGTTCTGCAGGAGGGTGGGCGCCAGCCCGAAGGCCAAGGGATCGCCGGGCTTGTAGCCGGCCATGTCCTGCACGGGATGGCCCAGGCGGATGAGCTGCAGCTTCACCTCGCCGCGCATGCCGGTGTTCAGGTAGATGCCCTTTTCGTCGGGGTAGGGCTCGGCCAGCAGGCCCTGCAGGGATTTCTGGTTCTCCAGTTCCCAGAACAGGCCCCGGTCATCCATTTCGAGAGCCAGGCGGTCGCCCTTGGCCACCAGGCGCAGCTTGCCGTAGCGGGTGCCGTGGTCCTCAATCTCCTGCAGCAGGTTCTGCGGCACGGGGTACTTCGACCAGGTGTTCAGGGTCTCGATCATTTCCGCGCAGGCCACGCCCGAGGCCGAGGCGTTCCAGAGGCTGAGGGGCGTGATGCGGTAGGTGTGGATGTGCTCGGGGCTCTTCACCAGCTCCGCAAAACGCGCCAGTTCATCCCGCACCGTCTCGAAAGCCGGGTGGGCCACCTCGAGAAGCAGCGTACGGTCGCTCTGGACGATCAGCGGATTGTCGGGGCGGTGGGCGATCACGGTGGCAGCAAACCTAAACCCTTGAGCGTAGAGGGCCAAGCGAGGTGGGTCAATGACAGGCCGTGTCCCTCCAGCCATCACCAGGGCTGATCGGCCCATCCCTAGGGCATTCGCTACCTTCGCGCCCGCAATTGATGCCAAAAATAATACGAATACCTGGGACCTGGAAGGGGAATATAGTGCTGAGTCCCCCACTAGCTATAAATTTCCTCGATTTTTTATGGAATTGCCTCCGGAGCCACCATGGGAATGCGATCCATCCGCACCATCTTTGCCCTCGCCCTAAGCCTGGTCCTGCCATTGGGGGCCCAGGATGAAGCCAATGAAGCCCGGTACCAGATCAACTACAAGCGCTTCACCCGGGGCAATGACGTCAAGGTCGTGGACGAGGCCTGGGGCCGCCTTGAGTGGTTCCGGGAGCGCATGGGCGGTGACCTGTCGCCCGAGTTCAAACAGCGTCTGTTCCAGGAGGCCGCCAAGGAGCGGGCGAAGTATCCGGCCCTCTTCCCGTCCCCCGGGGGCCCCGAGTACCCCGCTGTGGTGGGCGGCACCGCCTGGACCAGCCTCGGCCCCACCACCGCAGCCTTCACCCAGAACGGCATCACCCTCAACAAGGTGGACAGCGGACGGCCCCGGGTCATCCTGCCCGACACCGCAGACACCACCGGCAACACGGTCTACATGCTGGCCGCGGGGGGCGGCCTCTGGAAGACCACGAATTTCCTCAGCGCGACGCCTACCTGGGTGGCCCTCACGGACTTCGTGGGCAGTAACATGTCCGGCTCGGCCGCCTTCGGGCGCAGCACCAGCACCCTCTTCGTGGGCTCCGGTGATCCCTTCGACGCTGGCGTGGGCGGCTTCATGATCAAGTCCACCAATGGGGGGACCAGCTGGTCCGCCGCCATCCCGCTGGGCCTGAGCAGCGTTGTTTTTGATGCAAAGGTCGACACCTCGCAGGCCCAGGACATCGTGCTGGTCGGCACCAACACCGGACTGTACCGATCGGTCGATGGCGGCACGAGCTACAGCTCGGTGGCCAGCCTGCCGGGCTACGTCTGGAGCATCGTCTCCACTTCCGCTGGCTGGCTCGCCAATACCGTGGCCGCCAACGGCACCGGCTCGCTCCTGCTCAGCACCGATCACGGCGCCACCTGGTCCCCCATCACCAATGCAGGTGGGGTCTATGCCGGGGCGGGACGGACCACCCTGGCGGTGGGCGCACCTGGGGACGCGGTCGTCTACGCCTTCGCCGCCACCAAGGGGGGCGCACCGTTCAAGGAACCCAGCCAGCAGGACCTATACCGGTCCCCGGACGGCGGTGCCACCTGGACCGCCCTGCACATCACCACCCTGGCACCCACCAACCCGAATGCCGACAACGGCACCATGAACCTGATGGGGACCCAGGCCTTCTACAACCACATGATCCTGGTGGACCCCACGGATGCGGCCCGCAACACGGTCTACCTGGGAGGCAACCTCTCCTCCGCCAGGACCACCAACGGCGGCACCTCCTGGACCCTGGTCACCAACTGGCTGGCCCAATACAGCCTCCCCTACGTCCACGCCGACTTCCACTGCGCCGCCTTCAGCAACTTCGGCAGCACGGCCCGGCTCTACTTCGGCACCGATGGGGGCCTCTTCACCAGCACCGACGGCGGCGCCACCTGGGATGACACCAAGAACAAGGGGTTGGTTAACCACCTGGTCTACGCCCTGGCCGCCAACCCCGGCGTGGTCGGCAGCGCCCTGGTGGGCCTGCAGGACAATGGCACCCGCATCCGGGTCGGCACCACTTCCACCTTCAACCAGGTGCGGGGCGGGGACGGCTTCGGGGTGGCCTGGGCCCAGGCAGTTACGAGCCCCAGTGCCGTCTCCATGAGTTCGTACATCTACAACTCCATCCGACGCGCCACCGTCAGCCCGGTGACCACCCAGGGGAACTGGTTGGACTTCACCACCGGACTTGGCACCACGGGCTCGACCGATGGCGGGAGCAGCTACTACTTCGTGACCCCCATCATCACGCCGCCTGCCACGGCCGATCCCAGCGGCCAGGTCTTCTTCACCTACGGCAACAGTGGAACCGGCCTCAACAGCAAGAAGATCTTTGTGAGCAATGCCACCGGGTGGACCACCATCGGCACCGCCGGCAGCGCCGGGTTCACCGCCGGCCGCTTCGTGCGTTCCGTGAGCCACGGCATCGGTGTGAGCCCCGTGGACCTGCAGCACATCGCCGCAGCCGAGAACGGCGGCTATGTGCTCCTGACCTCGAATGGCGGAACTTCCTGGACTGAAGTGCTCCTGGGCAGCACCGGCACCGACGGCCAGAACATCGGCTGGTTCGGCTTCAACGCCAACGTCGCCTGGGCCAACAACAACCTGCTGTACATCTGCTCCGAAGCCCAGACCGCCGGTGCCACGCGCATCGCCAAGTCTGCCAACGGGGGAGCCACCTGGAGCGCAGCCGGCACGGGCCTCCCGGATGTCCCCGTGACCAAACTGGCCGTGGATCCAGGCGATGCCACTGGCAATACCGTCTATGCCGCCACCTGGCTTGGGGTCTACCGCACCATGAATGGCGGTGGAAACTGGAGCCTCTTCGGCACCGGTCTGCCCCAGGGTCGCGCCTCCGACCTCTGGGTGGCACCGGACAGTAGCAGCCTCCGGGTCGCCACCTGGGGCCGCGGCGTCTGGGAAATCTTCGCCCCCACGCCCGTCAGCTTCCTGGCCCAGCCCGCGGCCACCACCGCCGCCGTCGGCCATACCGCCACCTTCACCGTGCAGGCCACCGGCAGTGGCATCCTCACCTACCAGTGGAAGAAGGGCAGCACCCCCATTGCCGGTGCCACCACTCCCACCTATACGACCCCTATCCTGGCCTTGACCGACAACGGTACCTCCTTCAGTTGCGACGTGACAAACGCGGTGGGCACCGTGTCCTCCAACATGGCCCTCCTTACCGTGCAGGCCCTGGGCACCGCGAGCCTTAGCGGCAACAGCACCCCCACGGCCATCGCTGATGCGACCAGCGGCACCGTCCCCGGAGTCCCCGTGGACATTCCCTTCACTGTCTCCGGCCTGACGGGCACGGTGGGCGAAGTCACCTTCTCCCTCTATCTGACGCACACCTATGTGTCCGACCTGGTCATCACCCTCATCGCCCCGAACAACACCAGCGTCATCCTCAGCAACAATGTCGGTGGCCCCGGTGGGGCCACCTCCACCAACGGCGCCGCCTTCGGCAGCACTTGTGGCAACTACCTGGTGTTCACGGACGTGGGGGCCACCTCGATTGGCAGCGCCGTGGTGGGCCTTAGCACTCCCCTGACGGGCCCCTACCGGCCCTCCTTCCCGCTGACCGCCTTCAACGGCCTGACCGCCGCCGTCGCCAACGGCACCTGGAAGCTGCGCATCCAAGACACCGGCCCCGGCGATACAGGCATCTTCCAGTGCGGCAGCCTCTCCGTGAAACCGTTCAGCACGGCGCCATCGCTGGATGTGAATGCCGATGGTGCGGTGGATCTCCAGGACCTGCTCTTCTTCGCGAAATACTTCGGCACCACCAACGCCAGCTGCCTCTTCAGTGGGGACAGCACCGTGAGCGACGCCGATCTCGCCCTCCTCCTCGCCGGCCTGTGACGGAGACGACCATGACCTTCACACCCAAGCTCCTCTCCGGTTTCGCGGCCCTGGCCCTGGCCGCCCTCCTGGCCTGCGGGGGCGGTGGCGGCGGCTCGACGCCCCCCCCCGCGCCGGTCTTCGCCACCAGCCTCGCCTACACCGATCCCACCACCGGCACCTACAAGCTCGTGAAGAATGCCGCCAGTTCGGGATCGCATCTGGTGCTGGACCTCATGGGCCCCAGCTCGGGCTCGGCCGCCGGCATCACCATCACCCTCAGCTCTGATGTCACCAAGGTGACCTGGGTGGACGTGCCCGCCGGGGGCACCACCGCCGTGCTCATGCAGAACGGCACCCAATTCAGCCTTGGTACCGGCACCCCCATCCAGAAGGCCAAGGCCACGGCTGGGGTGCTGCAGGCCACGGTGGCCCAGAAGGGCCTGGCCGTCCCGGCAGCCTCGCTCAACGGGGCCCTGCTCCGGGTGGCCCTGGACCTGAAAGCGGGCCTGAGCCTCGCGCAGGGAACGGCCATCACCCTCAGTGCCGATGCCAATAAATGCCAGGTGCTGGATGGTGCGGGCACCATCACCCCCATCACCCTTTCCGTGGGGAACCTGACCGCCCAGTGACGGGGTCAGGGCACCTCGGGGGCGTTTTAGAACAATTCCGATAGATCTCCGGGCACCGGGCAGATACTGGTGAGATTACCTGTACCCACGGGCCACCAGAATGATGGTGGCGACCCCTCGGAGCAGCCATGCATCTCTCCCCGATCCGATCACTCGCCTTCCTCGGACTGCTTGCGCTCGCCGCCTGCAATAGTGGTGGCACTTCGACGCCACCGCCACCGCCGCCCGTCCCCACCGTCAGCGGGGTCAGCCCCACGCACGGGAGCCCGGGCACCGCCGTGGTCATCAGCGGAACCAACTTCAGCGGAGTCAGCGCCGTGGCCTTCAACGGCCAGGCTGCCTTCTCCTTCACCACGGTGAGCGCCGTGGAGATCGACGCCGTGGTGCCCGCCACCGCCACCACCGGCACCATCCAGGTCACCACCTCCTATGGTTCAGCCTCTTCGCCCACCTTCACGGTGGACGCGGCCCAAGTACCGACCCTCGCCTCCTTCTCGCCTGCCATCCTCTCGGTCGGCTCCGTCGCCACCTTGACCGGCACCCATTTCGTGGGCGCCACCCAGGTGAAATTCAACGGCGTGAGCGCCACCACCTTCACCGTGGACAGCGATACCCAGATCCATGCCACGGCCCCGGCCGGTCTGACCGCCGGGACCATCACCGTGACAACGCCCGGGGGCACGGCCACCAGCAGCACCGGCTACACCGTTCCCCTCCCACCCACCGGACTCTCCTACACCACTCCAGTGGCCGTCTATACCAACGGCGTAATGATTGCCCCGAACACGCCCAGCAGCGGGGGCGGTGCAGTGACCTCCTATGGCGTGAGCCCGGCCCTGCCTCCAGGCCTGGTACTCAATACTGGCACCGGCGTCATCACCGGAACGCCGACGGCCGTGTCCAGCACAACCAGCTACACGGTGACGGCCTCCAATGCGGTTGGCAGCACCACCGCGAGCCTGTCCATCAAGGTGAATGGCTCGGCTGTGCCGCCTACGGGCCTGGTCTACTCCACCCCCACGGCGACCTACCCCCAGGGTCTCGCCATTTCGCCCAACGTCCCCAGCAATGGTGGTGGCGCCATTTCCACCTACAGTGTCAGCCCGGCACTCCCCGCAGGTCTGGTGCTCAACACCAGCACAGGAGTCATCACCGGAACCCCGACGACCCCCTCGGGCACGGCAACCTACACGGTGACCGCCACCAATCTCGGCGGCAGCACCACGGCCACCTTGTCCATCACGGTCATCGCCTCCTTCTCGGCCCAGGTGCTGATGAATGGCGGCTTCGAGCAGACCACCCCCATCATCTGGCAGGGGGATACCGGCGTCATTTATGCCAATCAGGACACCACCTACACGGCCAACACCGGCACCCATTTCGCCTACCTCGGCGGCTACGCAGCGGTGAAATCGGATCAGCTCACCCAGGACCTCTACATTCCTGCCACGGCCACGGTCGCCTCGGTCACTTACTACCTGAAGATGACCACCGCCGAGGCCGGGGCATTGGTCACGGACACCCTCACCGTCGCAGCCCTCAATACCTCCGGCACCACCCTTGCGAACCTCAAGGTGATCTCCAACCTGGATGCCGCCGCCTACTCCAGCTATACCTTCGCCAACATCAACCTGATCGCCTACAAGGGTCAGACCATCCGCCTTTCCTTCAAGAGCCAGGAGGACGCCCAGAACCAGACCAGCTTCCTGGTGGATGACGTCGCGGTGAACATCACCGTGCCTTCCGCCACGAACCTCAAACCCCTCATCACCACCTTCACGCCCGCCACGGGCTTCCCCGGCGTCGATACAATCCAGGTCACCGGCGGCAACTTCTTCGGGGTGACCAGCGTCACCATCGGCGGCGCCAGCGCCGTCTACACCCTCAAGGATGGCACCAGCCTCAGCGCCACGGTCCCCGCCGCCGCCGTGGCCGGCAGCGCCCCCATCAGCATCACCAACGCCCAGGGCACGGGCACCTCCAGCACCAACTTCACCACGACCATTGCCCCGCCCACCATCACGGCCGTGAATCCCACCCAGGCCCCCGTGGGCGCCAACGTGGTCATCACGGGCACCTACCTCGGCAACGTCACGCTGGCCCTCAATGGCGTGAATGTCACCATCACCAGTCAATCCGCCACCCAGATCAGTTTCACTGTGCCCAGCGGTGCCACCTCCGGGAACCTAGTCGTCACCAACCCCGGCGGGACAGCCACCCATGCCTTCACGGTCAACAGCGCAAGCAGCCTCCTGGACTTCCACGTCGAGAAGGTGCAACTCACCCAGAGCACCCAGACCCTGGACAACACCGTGCCCATCATCGCCGGCAAGCCCGGCCTGATCCGCGTGTTCGTGCTGGCCAACCAGACCTACGCCGCCACGGCCCCCACCGTGCAAGTCACCCTCCTGAACAACGGCGTGGCCGTCGGGGGCTATCCCAAGGCCGCCACTTACTCCGGCACCGGCGTCCCCACGACCGTGGATGAGTCCCTGCTCACCAAGAGCTGGAACCTGGTGGTGCCCGCTACGGACCTTACGACGCCCGGCATCAGCGGTTACAGCGTCACCGCCACAGTGAACAGTGGGGGAGTCATCGCCGAGTGCGACACCACCAACAACACCACGACCGTGGCCTTGAGCGGCACCACGGTGCCCACCTTCAAGACCACCATCTTCCCGGTCGTGCTATCCAGCGGCACCGGCAACATCACGGCGGGGAACAAGGACGCCTGGGTGGCCCGGCTGGTAAAGATGTACCCGGTGGGCAGTTCGGATGTCATCGTGGGCGCCCCCTACACCGATGGGACCATCACCACCCTTGCCTCCGATGGCACGGGCTGGCAGACTCTGCTCCCGAACCTGGCCACCAAACACCAGGCGGACGGGGCCACCGACCGCTACTACTACGGTGCCGTGAATGTGAGCTATTCCTCGGGCGTAGCGGGGCTCGGCTATGTGCCGAGTTCATCCTCGTCGTCCTTCTACCTCCGCACCGCCATTGGCTGGGACAAGACGGGCTACAGCGATGGCGGCAACTACATGGAGGTCTTCGCCCACGAGACCGGCCACAACATGGGCCACCAGCACAGCCCCTGCGGCGGCCCAGCCGGCCCCGATCCGAACTACCCCTATGCCGGCGGCCTCATCGGCGTCTGGGGCTATGACAGCACCGCGAACGCGCTCCATTCCCCGCTCGTCGACAAGGACATCATGGCCTACTGTTCGCCCGTCTGGGTGAGCGACTACGTCTACAAGGGCATCCTGAATTTCCGCGCCGGTTCCGGCGGAATGCTGGTGGTGGGCGGGGAAGACGCCGCCCTGCCCAAGGCCCAGGCCGTGGCCCAGGACTGCCTCCTCGTCCGGGGCATCGTCCACGAGGACGGCAGCGTGGAACTGCTCCCGTCCTTCCGCACCCGGGCGCTGCCCACAGCCCCCCTGGGCGCAGGGGAGTACACCCTGGCGGGCCAGGATGCCAAGGGCGCCACCCTGTTCACCGCGCCCATCGAGTTGATGGAGCTGGGCTGCTGGCCCAAGGGCCACGAGCGACACTTCCTCCTGGCCCTGCCCTACAACGCGGCTCTGCTGGATGCCCTGGCGGGTCTGAACGTCCTCAAGGGCGACCAGGTGCTGGCCAGCCACAAGGCGGCCACGGCCACCATGGCCATCATCCCGGAACTCCTGCGCCTCAGCGAAGACCAGGTCCAGGTCACCTGGGATGCCAGCGTGCATGCGACTTTGATGGTGCGGGATGCGGTGACCGGCGAGGTTGTCGCCATCCTCAGCGGCGGCCAGCAGCCCTTCACCACCAGGGCCAAGCGCTTCGACGTGGTGCTGAGCGATGGTGTGAGGGGCCGGACGCATCACCTCGAAACGCCCAACTGACCACACTTTCGTCTCCGAAAAAACGCCCGGTCCACCGGGCGTTTTTTACGCGTGATGAAATCAGCCTTCCGTGGGATACTGAAAGATCATCTGTACTCGGGTGTCCATGCCGCACACGCACTTCCAGCTTCTCTCGAACTGCTCGGATGAACAGCTCCGGACCATCTGCGAGCGGCGCCGCCTGCCCATTCCCATCCGCTGGGATGATGGCGCCGAGGGCCGCCTGCGCCTGCTGAAGACAATGGTCTTCCACCTGGAAGAGCACAAGCGGCTGTCGGATACCCTGGCGGACCTGGACAGCGATTCCCTGGTGGCATTGAAGCAGTTCGTCGGCGAGTGCGCCGCACCCGAGACCCAGGTAATCGCCATCCTCCGGGACCTGGGCCTCATCCTGCCGGTCGGTACCGGCTGGGCCGTGGCCGAGCGGGTGGCCGATGCCCTGGAGGATTTCGACGAAGGCGCCCTGACCTTCCAGACTCCCAAGGAAGTGAAGCTGAAGGCGGCCGAACCCTTCCGCTTCTCCCTGGCCCTCACGAGCGTGCTGCTGCGCTGCGTGGCCGGCCTGCGCGTGCTCAAGGGCGGCCTGCCCGCCAAGAAGGAACTGGGCCTGCTCATGCAGCGCAACGCCATGCTCCAGGAGGAGCAGGATGCCACGCTTCTCTTCACGCTGCTGCACCGCCTGGGCCTGCTCTGGAACCGCGACGGCCGCGTGGAGACGCTGCTGCCCGCCGTGACCAGCCATCCGCCCCGCTGGGTGGCGGAGCGCGCCTTCGCCAGCCTGCTCGAACACGATCTGAAAGCCTGGGGCATGCCGCCCTCGGAGGACCGCCACTGCCTCATGCAGCACCTGTTGGAGCGCCGCGGCCAGTCCCTGGCCGTCCAGCCCTTTCTGGCCTTCCTGAAGACCCTGCATCCCCTGGACGAGGAGCGCACCCGCACGGTGTTCCTCCCCTTCCTGGGCCGCATGGGCATCGTCCAGGCCGACGAGGGTTTCGCCCACCTCAAACTCACGGAGCACGGCGAGGCCCTGGCCCACGAGTACCTGCTGCGTGATCTCAAGACCACGGCGCCCCATTGGCAACCCCTGGAATTTGATCAGCCCATGATCCTGCAGCCCACCCTCGAGCTGCTGACCCCGCTGCTCCAGAATCCGCACCGCCTGCTCCAGCTCGCGCAGCTGGCGGACGTGGAGTCCCTCGACGCCATGGGCAGTTTCCGGGTGAGCCACACGACGCTGGTGCGGGCCCTGGATGCCGGCGTGCCCCTGGAGGAACTGAGCCTGCGCCTCGGGGCCACCACGCAGACCCTGCCGCAGCCCCTGCTGCAGCTGCTGGAGGATCTCTCCCGCCGCGTGGGCGAAGTGGAAGTCCATCAGGGCGTGCGGCTCATCCGGGCCCGCACGGCCCACCTCGCCGACGAGCTGAAGCTGCGGCCTGAGCTGGGCCCGCTCAAACTGGGGTCGCTCTCCGAGACCGTGCTGGAAGTCCGTGGCGATGGCAATGCCCACGCCCTGCTCAAGCAGGCGGGCTTCATGCCCAAGCCGGGCCGCTTCCTGGCCCTCAGCGTGGATTCGGACGAGAAGCTCTACCTGTGGGCCCTGGCGGCCCTGGCCTTCGTGGACGAGAAGGGCATGAACCATCACCTGGAGCCTGTCCAGCAGATGGTGCGCTCGGCCCTGCAGCGCTTGCACGACGAGGACCCCGCCCTCTACCAGGAAGTCCAGCGCCGCATCCCCATGCTGCACCTGGGCGGCGAGGATCAGCTGGCCGAAGAGGTGCAGCGCATCCTCGAATACGCCGCGGGCCACACGCTCATGGTGGAGCTCACCTACCTGCCGCCGGCGGCGCACCGCACGCAGCTCCGCCGCGTCTCGCCCCGCACCATCCAGGACGACCACCTGCTGGCCTTCTGCCACCTGCACCAGGAGGAAATGGCCTTCCGCCTCACCCGCATCCAGGGCGTGAAGCTGCTGAACGAGCGCGGCTGGACGCCGGCGAATCACAGTCAGGCGGGGTAGGGACTGGGGATGAGCTGGGCTGTAGATTTGAATTAGCTGCGGCCTGAGGGCCGCGCCATTAGTTTTGCCTTTGGGCCGTGGTTATTTGAACGGTCGCTCAAACCCCGACGGATCTGGCTTTCCCACAGCCTACAGCCTATAGCTCACAGCCTATCCCACCAGGTCCTTCATGCGCTTGTCCAGGACTTCGGCCAGCTTCTCGACCACTTCGCGGTTCTCGGTGCGCGCGAGCTGGATCTCTTTCTCCAGCTTGCGTTCGGTCTGCAGGACGGACTTCTGGATCTGGGACAACATGCCCTTGATGTCATCCAGGTCATTGAGCAGGGAGTTGAGCCTGGCATCGGGCGGTCGGCTGTTGCCGAAGACACCCAGCCCCGCCAGCACGGTGGCGAGGGCCGATAGCAGGAGGATGAGGAGCAGCAGTGGATTACTGGCCATGGGCACACCTTACCCCTGATGATGCCAGGACCGTGCCGAAGTAACGGCTAAAGGTCAGCCGGGAGCCTGTCCAGGCATTCGACTAGGGCTTCTGCTTCACCCGCTGGTAATCATCACCCATGACCTTGAGGGGCTTCTCGATGGGAATGACCAGGTAGGGTTCGGCCTTGCGGCCCCCCTTGCGTGAAGCCAATTGAAGCTGCTGCTGGACTTGTTCCTTGGCCTGACGCTCCCTTGCCACTTCAGTGGCGTTGGCAGAGGCGAGCCGAGTCAGTTCCTGCTCTTGGCGCTGGGTCTGGGCGACCAGGCCATCGGCCCGATGCTTCTGCTGGACCCCCCAAGAGCCGAGGCCCACGAGGGTGGCGAGCAAGGGCAGGGCCGCGGCAGCCAGCAGGCCCCAGGTGGGTCGCTTGCGCTCAGTGCGGCTGCGGCGCTGGGCCTCCTGACGGAGATTTTCGGCCAGCTTCACCAGTTCGGCGCTGGGCCTCGCCCCCTGGGTGGCCACTACGGGTACCAGGGGCCCCAGGCCCAACAGATCGCGGAGTTCGGCCCGCAACTGGACATCCTCGACGGGTTCAAAACGCCGGGCGGGATCAGACCAGGACATGCACGCCTCCTGAAGGATTCAATTGATCTTTGAGCTGGGCCTTGGCCCGGTGGATGCGGGTCTTCACGGTGGCCTCGGGGATGCCGAGGATGTCCGAGATCTCCCGGATGGACAGGCCCTCGACCACGAAGAGCCACAGCGCCTCGCGGAAGGTGGGCGAGAGCAGCCGCATGCGTTCCCGCACTTCCTGGTTCAGCACCTGATCGTCGGCCCCGCCGGCCAGGCCTGGTTCGGCAACGGCTTCCAGGCTGATGTTCTGGTTCTTCATGGGGCGGCGCTCAGTGAGGGAGAGGGTCCGGACCGTGCCATAGAGGAAGGCGGTGGGATGTTCCACCCGCTCCTCCCGCTGCATGAGGATCACGAAGGCTTCTTGCGCGATGTCCTCTGGAAAAGTCGCCCCGTAACGCCGGCTGTAGCTCACCAGCCTTGGATAAAGTTCGGCAAAAGCCGAGTGGAAGGCCTCCTGGGTGCCGAACGGGGTTTCGATGGGGGACTGCGCCATGCAAGGGCTCCGACGCCTTAGGATGCCAGGAACCACCCCAAGGTTCCGGCTAGGCTGGAGAGGATGGAACATCCCCTGCAAGCCTGGCGCGACACCCTGGAGGATCTGGGCGTGATGGGACTCGTTCGCGAGCCCACAGTGCTGGCCGCGGAGCCTGCACCAGCCGCGCCGGTTGCGGCGCCCCCGGTACGCCAGAGCACCGCCAGTCCCGCGCCGGGGCCCCTGGCCGCTCGACAGGCATATGCCCCACCCACCGACCCGGTGGGCTGCCCGACCCCGCAAGCGGTTGCGGCCGCGGCCAGTCTTGCCGAACTGCACCAGGCCATCCAGGGATGCCTGGCCTGCCCCCTGGGGCCGGGCCGAATGAAGTTCGTTTTCGGGGAGGGGGATCCCAATGCCCGGCTCCTGTTCGTGGGCGAGGGCCCGGGCCGGGACGAGGATCTGCAAGGCCGTCCCTTCGTGGGCAAGGCCGGCGAGCTGCTGGACAAGATGATCGGCGCGCTCGGGCTGAAGCGGGAGGACACCTACATCGCCAACGTGGTCAAGTGCCGCCCTCCGGACAACCGCACGCCGACCCCCGAGGAGGCCCACGTCTGCCTGGGCTACCTGCGCCGCCAGATCGAACTGATCCAGCCCGCCGTGATCGTCACCCTCGGCGCCACGCCCCTCCGGGAATTCGTGGGAGTCAGCGCAGGTATCACGCGGGTGCGCGGGCAGTGGCAGCGCGTCCAGGTCCTCGGCCGGGAGATCCCCGTCATGCCCACCTTCCACCCGGCCTACGTGCTCCGCCAGTACACCCAGGACGTGCGCCGCGCCGTGTGGGAAGACCTGCGGGCCGCCAAGGAGTGGTTGGAAAAGGGCTGAAGGCTGTGGGCGGTGGGCGGTGGGTTCTAATGGCGGCGGCCAAGGGGCCGCACCCTAACTTGCCCGCACCCTAACTTGCCTTTGGTACGTCGTCCTTTGGGCGGTCGCCCAAAGTTGTACCACGCTGCTTTCCTACAGCCCATAGCCTACAACCCATAGCCTTCAACCCGCGCCAACAGCCTCTCATGTCATGCTAGGCACAGCTTTCGAGGTCTGCCCATGCGTCTCGTGAATGTGTTCTTCTTCGTGCTCCTGGCCTTCGTGCTGTTCGTGTTGGGCAACCTCTACTTGACCAACCACGACCTGCTGATCCGCGAAGTGGTGATCTTTGGCGAGAGCATCAAGATCCAGAGCGTCATCCTCCTGGCCTTCCTGCTGGGCTTCCTCCTGAACGTGCTCTACACGGGCATCATGGAGCTGGTCCGGCTGGTGCGCGGCCTCAACGATTCCGCAGACACGCGCCTGGTGAAGCGCATCTCCGAACGCATGCAGGACGCTCGGGACCTGGTGGCCCACGGACTGCCCCGCGAGGCAAAGGAGATCCTCGAGAGCGTGCTCGAACAGCGCAAGACGCACATCCCCGCCCGCATCCTCCTGGGTGACATCCTCATGAAGACCGGCAGTCCCGAGGAGGCCGTGAAGGTGTTCGAATCGATCTGCCACGATGATCCCGATCAGGTCGAGGCGCGCTACCAGCTGGCCGAGGCGCTGCTGGGCGTGCGCAATCCCGAGGCCTCAGCGGCGGTGCTCAAGAAGCTCGCGGCGGACCACCCGAAGAAGGCCCTGCGCGCCTTCCGTCGGCTGCGGGCGCTGCACATGGAGGCCCAGCGCTGGGAAGAGGCCGTGGCGGCCCACAAGAAGCTGCTGGCGAACTTCTCGGGCGAGCTCACCCAGGGCGAGCGGGCCCAGGGCACCGCCCTCGCCTACCAGGTGGGCCTGGCCAAGGTGGATGCGGATCAGTTCAAGGACGCCGCCCAGATCTTCCAGCAGGTCATCAAGGATGAGCCGGACTTCGTGCCGGCCTACCTCAGTCTGGGCCGCTGCATGATCCTCCAGGATCAGGAGGCTCAGGGCCTTGAGATCTGGATCGAGGGCTTCCGCAAGACCGGCGAGGGCACCTTCCTGCAGGAACTGGAGGACTACTTCATCCAGCTGGGCCGTCCCGAGGACGGGCTGGCCCTCATGCGCCGCGTGGCCGCCACCTCCAAGCACGCCACCACGGCCAAATTCTTCCTGGGCAAGATGCTCTACCGCCTGGAGATCCTGGACGAGGCCCTGGACCTGTTCCAGGAGGTGCGCAGCCAGGTGGTCTACAGCCCGATCCTGTTCTTCTTCATGGCCAAGATCCACAGCCGCCGGGCGCGCCTGGACGCCGCCCTCAACGAATACCGCCAGTTGCTGCGCAACCTGGGCGTCCTGAAGATGCGCTTCGAGTGCGCCGTCTGCACCCACCGCACCCAGGACTACTCCGACCGCTGCGACAGTTGCGGCAGCTGGAACAGCAGCCACTTCCTCTTCAAGGAAAGCGACCTGCCCGAAGGGCCAGTCCGGAATGAGAGTGGCTCGTGGATGGCGATGCTCTGAAGGGTGGCAATTGGCGCTGCAATGCAGCGTCAATTGCCGGGCCCCTTCGAGCAGAGCATAACGTTCAGGTTGGCCACCCTGCTGCAGCGTCAATTGCCGGGCCCCTTCGAGCAGAGCATAACGTTCAGGTTGGCCACCCTGCTGCAGCGTCAATTGCCGGGCCCCTTCGAGCAGAGCATAACGTTCAGGTTGGCCACCCTGCCGCAGCGTCAATTGCCGGGCCCCTTCGAGCAGAGCATAGCGTTCAGGTGGGCCTCTTGCTTCCCTGGTGGCGCGGCATTGCCGCGTCCCGAGCCCGGCACCCGCCTGGTCACCAGGCCAGCCGTCCCCAGGCCCTCAGAACACCAGGGGCGCCCCCCGGCGCCCCTGACTTCGCTTCCCCCAAACTCCACTCTTTCAATACTTCCACATCGTAGTAACAGTTACGCGATGGCCTGTCGAATATCGAACAGGAGGCGCTTGAGCTCCAACTCGGAGAGCTGCAGGGGCACCTGTTGCTTCACTTCATCCTTGCGGTAGAAGGCGATGCGCTTCACCACGATCTTGTTCTTGCCGATGCTGATCTCGTTGAATTGGATCTGGGTGTCGTCCTTGTAGGGCGGCAGGCTGCGCAGCTGGATGTACATGCCCCGCCGGTCGTGGTCCACGATCTCCAGCCGCTCCTTGAGGTAGTTCACCTGTTCCGAGAGCTTTTCGGCCTTGGTCTTCAGCTTGGCGAAGCTGAGCTTCTTTGGCATGTTCCGTTCCAGCACCATCTCGCCCAGCTGGACGCCATCTCCCCCGCGGCGCAGGAAGCCATCCAAGGTGCCATCCAGCTCGACATCGGTCTGGTGGAAGGTTTCGAAACCCTGAAATTCCCCGGGAAGCACGGAGTCGTCGTAGCGTTTGGCTTTGCGGGACAGCTTCACGGATCACCTCAGCAGGGTTGGACTTCCTACAGAGCCAGAGCCGTGCCAGGAATTTTCTACCGTGGCAAATCGGTCACATGCCTTGAATTATCGATACTTCCGTGGGGAAGATGCCCTGCGTGACCTGCCTAGAGCAGGCCCCCACCCGGCAACTTCCGTCCAGATCTGGTCAAGTACAATTTTGCCTGTTCAAATTTCGACAGAATCGGTTTCGGGCCACCGCGTCCGGTAGATCATCCGGTCCAAGGCCCGGCTGAAGGGGCTCCAGGAACCGCCCCCCGCCTCCTCCTTCACGGCCCTGAACATCACCTCCAGCTTGCCGTCGAGGTCATCCAGGTAATGGACCAGCAGAGCCTCGGGAGTCTTGGGCAGCACCGGCGAGCCGAATTCGAGTCGACCGTGGTGGCTGAGGACGATGTGCAGGATCTGCATGCGCAGCTCTTCGGGAAACCCGGGGATTTTGCCCACCGCCTGGCTGATCCACTCGCTTTCGATGGCGATATGACCCAGCAGGTTGCCCGCATCGGTGTAGCCAATGCTGCGCTGGTAGCTCAGCTCGGCCGTCTTGCCCACGTCGTGCAGACAGACCCCGGCCACCACCAGATCGCGGTTCAGTCCGCGGTAGTGTCCGCAGGCCCGGTCGGCCATGCCCAGGATGGACAGGGTGTGCTCCAGCAACCCGCCCAGATAGGCATGGTGCATGGACTTGGCGGCGGGCGCCTGGGCGAAGGCGGCCCTGAGGGCCGCATCCTCCACGAAGAGGGCGGTCAGCAACTGGCGGATCCAGGGATCCCGCACCGAGCCGATGCAGCCATCCAGCTCTGCCAGCATCTCGGAAACGGGGCGCGCGCTCACCGGGAAGAAGGCGGAGAAATCACCCACTTCGGCGTCCGCGGCAAACCGGGCCTTGTCGAGCTTGAGCTGCATGCGGCCGTTGTAGCTCGTCACGGCACCCTTCACACGCACGAACACATCCGCCCGGATGGCTTCCAGGTCCCCTTCGACGGCCCGCACATCCCACAGAAAGGCCTTCAGATCCCCGGAAGCGTCGCCCAGCTTCAGTTCCAGGTACTCGCTGCCCTTGGCGCTGGTCTTGTACGCGGCCTCCTGGGCCAGCAGGAAACCCTGGAAGGCGTCCCCTTCCTTCAGGGTTCGGATGAGCGGCTGGTCGGGCATGGGCACTCCGGGTCTCGCATCAGGATGGCGCCCTGAATGCGACAGCGATTGTCAATGATTGCGGGGAGCCTTGGGCGGCGCCGCGAAGGGATCCTCGTCCCCATAGCCCAGTTCCAGGGGAATCCGCTTGTCCTCGAGCACTTCAAAGAGCGACCACTGATCGGCCTTCTTCACGTTGCCCTCGGGAAGCGCAAGGACGCGGACCTTCAGCACCCGGTTGTAGAGCGGAAACTCCAATTCGTCCTGGGCCTTCACGTCCTGGCTGGACTTGCGCGGGACGCCGTTGACACGGACCATCCCCTCGTCGCAGAGCTGGTTCGCCAGCTCGCGCCGCTTGATGAGCAGGCTCTTCTTAAGATAGGCGTCGAGACGCACAGGATCATCCCTTCAGTATTTCGTCCTTCGGCACCATGTAGCGGATGTTGGCCCGCATCCGCAGGCCTGCCAGATACTGCTCGATGGCATTCTGGGCCTTGGGCTCCTGAAGCTTCTCCAGGATCTTCACCTTAACTTCGGCGAAAGACGTCACGGGGGCGTCCTCCAGGGCGATGAGCTGTATCAGGTAGAAGTCCTTGTCGGTTTCGATGGGTGCGGAGACCTGCTCGGGTTTGAGTTTCACCGCCGAGTCCTCGATGCTGGCACGGAGAAAGCCCTTGTTCATCCAGCCAAGATCGCCCCCCGTGGCCTTGCTGGGGCTGGTGGAGAACTGCCGGGCCAGGGCCTCGAAGGTCTTGCCGCCCTTCAGCTCGGCCTGGATCACGCCAAGCTGCTTGCGGGCCTCGGCCTGCTCCTCGGGAGTGGCCCCTTTGGCGAGCACCAGCTCCCGGATGCGGAACCTGCTGGCCAGCCGGTATTCGTCCTTGTGATCCTCGTAGTAGGCTCGGAGTTCGTTGTCTTCCACCGCCACCTTGGAGTAGACCTCGCGCTGGAGCACGAACTGCTGGGTGGCCTGCTGCTTCTGGCGCCTCATGAACTCGGGGAGCCCGATTCCCAGGCTGCCCTTGAGGGCACGCTCCAGGTCTGCATCCGTGGCGAAATTGTTTTCCTTCTTGATCCCGTCGATGGAGGCGCGGACGTAGTCATCCGACACCGGCGAACCCAGTTCCGCGCCCTTATCTTCCAGGAGGTAGGCATCCACGAGCCCCTGCAGGGTCTTCTCGCGGGCCCCCTTCAGCTTCTCGTCCAACTCCTTGCCTGCGAATTGCCGGTAGAGCGCGGCATGCTGCTGCTCGACGGCCTGGTTGAGGGACCGGCGCGTGATGATGTGCTTGTTCACGACCACCAGGATCTCTTCGCGGACATCGGCCTTGGACTTGCCATCCTGTGTCGGGGCATCGGCCTTGCTGGGTTCAGAACCAGCGGTCTTGCCGGGCTGCGGCTTGGCGACCGGCTTCTTGCATGCCATGGGCACGACCAGCAGGGCAAGAAGGAGGAACCCCCTCACTGACCACCGCCCTTGACCGGCTCGGGAACCGGCTCGGGAACCGGCTCGGGAACCGGCGCTTGCACCGGCACTTGAACCGGGGCGGGTGCGGCTGCCGGCAGCATCAGCTTGAAGGGAATCTCCTTGCGGAGGCCATCCATCAATTCATTCCAGACCTTGGCCTGGCGATCCTGCTGGGCCAACTTCTCGGCGGCCCCCTTGGCCTCCTCGAAGGGCACCTGCCGCGCGGGCTTGCGGCCCTCCACCTTGATGATGTGGTAGCCGTACATCGTCTTCACCGGGGCACCCACTTCGCCGATGGGCTGAGTGCGGGCCGCGGCACCGAACTCGGGTACCCATTTGGAAGTGTCGGCATCCGCATAGAGGCCGCCGTTCTCCTTGCTGCCGGGATCGTCCGTGTACTTTTTCGCGAGATCCTCGAATTTCGAGCCAGCCTTCAGCTCCGACTGGATGGTGGCGATCAGCGCCTTCGCCTCGTCATCTGTGTGGCCGACCTCCGCCTTGGGATCCTGCTTCACTGCCACCAGTATGTGGCGGACCGAAGCGAGCTCTGGCTGTTTGAACCGTTCCGGGTGGCCGGCGTAGAAGGCCTTCACGTCCGCCTCATCCACATTCAGCTTCTTCTTCAGGTTCTCACCCTCTTTGACCAGGAACTCCCGCGCCAGCAGGTCATCCTTGGCGCGCTGCAGCGCGATCTGAAATTCCGGCGACTTGTCCAGGCCCAGACGTTTGGCCTTTACGGAGAGCAGCTTGCTCTCGGCCATGCGCTTGATGAACTCCTCCTTGCCGCCCTGGACCATGAGCACCTGCATCTGCTCCTGCTGACCCAGCAGGCGGAAGGCGGACTGGAATTCCGCCTCGGTGATGCGCTCGTTGCCCACCTGGGCCAGCACCGGGGGTTTCACCACGGCAGCAGGGGCTTTGACCGGCAGGGCAGCAGGTTTGGCAGAGGTGGCGGCCGGCTTGGCCGGTTTGGGCGAGGCCTTGGCCGGTTCTTGGGCGACGAGGCCGAGGGCGATCAGGGAGATCAGGGAAGCACGGAGCATGGAGGTCCTTTGAAGTGTCATCACGGACGGCGACGGCCGCAGGGAGAGTAAAACAAGGGGAAGAAGACTTGGTGACCAGGGAAGATCCAGACGCGGATCCCACTCAGATCCTAACATTCCCCCACCCTTCCCTGCGGTGAACAGCCCCGAGGTTCCGGGATCCCCCACCACCGCCCCGCACACCACCGTCCTTGACCCCGACTGCCACGGCTCGTACTCTCGGCCGAGGAGCCCAGCTTTGAAACTGAAACAGGAAGAGAAGTCCGAACGAAGCCAAGGCCTGATTCTGGAAGCGGCTCTCCAGCTTTTCTCAAAGCAGGGCTACCGGGGCACCAGCATTCGCGAGATCGCCGAGCTGGCCGGCCTCTCGACCGGCAACGTGTACCACCACTTCCCAGACAAGGATTCGCTGTTCAGGACGCTGCTGGATCAGTACTGGACCGCCATCGATGCCCCGGATTTCCCCTTCAACAAGGCCCTCGCGGCAGGCGCCTTCCCGAACGATCTGGAAGCCCTCGCCGAAGCGGCCAAGGAAAGCGTCAACGCCTACCGTCGCCACATCGCCTTGATCTACGTGGACGTCGTCGAGATGGACGGCACCCACATCCGGAAGTTCTATTCCGGGATGTCGGGCCGGTTCGAGTCCTTCCTGAGCCATCGCTTCCCCGATGGCAGCCTGAAGGACCAGCTGGCACCGGGGGTCGACCCCACCACGGGACTCATGCTGGCGAGCCGCATCTTCCTGCATTATTTCGCGGTGGAGATCCTCTTCGGGGTTCCCGAACAGTTTGGCGAGGACTCCTCGGCCTCCGTGAAGCGAATTTCCGACATCCTTCGGCACGGTCTCCTGAGGCATTCGGCGACTGTGAAATAATCGGTATATTATATTTAAAATACCTAACTTCGACCAACCGGAGCCTGCTCCTGTCGAGGTTCCTGCTCGCTTCGCACGCGGGATTCGGGGAGGGCTGGTGTAACCCGCATCCACGGAAGATGACGCTCACCTATTTTTTGGTTGACAGGGTGTAACCGGTGGTGCCAGATTGCTCAAAACCGACCGACTGTTCGTTTTTGGCTTTTCGCACCATTCCGTCCATCCGCTTCCGGCCTCAAGTCCTGATGCACCCGGGGAACCATGAACCGATTCGCAACGATCGCATCAACCGGCTGCTACCTGCCCCCGATCAAGGTGGACAATGACGAACTGCGTCGGCGCTTCGCCCAGTTCCCCGAGTTCGTGGACAAGATGGAGGAATCCTCGGGCATCCGCTGCCGGTGGCATGCGCCCGAAGACTGGGCCACTTCGGATCTGGCCCTGCCGGCGGCGAAGCAAGCACTTGAGCGGGCGGGCCTCAAGCCGAACGACGTGGACCTGATCATCCTGGGCACCGACTCGCCGGACTACATCACGCCGGCCACCTCCGTCGTGCTGCAGTACAAGCTGGGCGCTAAGAACGCCGGCACCTTCGACGTGGGCTGCGCCTGCGCTTCGTTCCCCACCGCCCTGGCCAGCGGAGCAGGGTGGATCGCCACCAATCCCTCCATCAAGGTGGTGCTGGTCGTCGGTGTCTACCTGATGCACAAGCTGGCCGATCCCGCGGACCCCATGACCTTCTTCTACGGAGATGGCGCCGGCGCCGCCGTGCTGGTGGCCTCGGACAAGCCCGGCTTCCTGGGCGCGGCCGTGCAGGCCGACGGGGCCTACCACCATCACTGGGGCCTCTACTCGGGCGGCACTTTCGAACCCGCCACCGTGGCCTCCGTGGAGGCCGGCCGCACCAAGGTGAAGATGCTCGACCGCTACCCGCCCGAGATCAACCACGAGGGCTGGCCTCGCCTGGCTCGCAAGGTCGCCGCCAACTGTGGCTTCGCGGTGACCGACATCGACTTCATCCTGTTCACCCAGGTCCGGAAACCCTCCATCGAGCTCATCATGGCCGACCTCGGCCTGCCCATGGAAAAGACCCACACCATCATGGAAGCGTGGGGCTACACCGGCTCGGCCTGCCTTCCCATGGCCCTGGATGATGCCCTGGCCAAGCAGAAGATCCACTCCGGCGACCGGCTCGTGCTGGTGGGCTCCGGCGTGGGCTACAACCAGGCGGCCACTGCCTTCGTCATGCCCTGATTTCCACCCCCTGGAAACAACGCCAAACAACCACCCCCTGAAAGGAACCCCCATGAGCAAAGCCAGCATCATAGGTGCCTACAACACGGAATTCGGCGCCTTCATCAAGAAGGACAAGGCGACCGGCCTCATCACCGACACCAAGACCTACTACGACCTGCTGATCGAGGCCGGCCGTGGCGCCATCGCGGATGCGGGCCTGGAGGCCAAGGACATCGACGCCATCTGGGTCGGCTCCTGTTCGCCCGGAACCTTCATCAACCAGGAGCACGTGGCCCCCATCGCCGCCGAGATCCATCCTGACCTGCGCTTCAAGCCCATGAGCCGCTGCGAGTGCGCCTGCGCCTCCAGCTCCGTGGCCCTCTACAACGCCATGTACGCCGTCGAGGCAGGTCGCGCCAAGACCGTGCTGGTGATCGGCGTGGAGAAGATGAACCTGCTGCCCACGCCGCAGATGACGCACGTGCTGGCCTGCTCCTCCCACTGGCCCAGCGAGGGCTCGCGGGGCATGTCCTTCCCCATGCTGTTCGCCGAGTACGCCAAGGGCTACCAGGCGCACTACCAGATCCCCAACGAGGAACTCGAAAAGATGCTGTGGACGGCGGGCGCGCTCTGCTACAAGAACGGCGCCGAGAATCCCCTGGCCCACGTGAAGAACGGCCCGGCCTCCATGGAGGCCATCATGAAGCTCAACGAAGTGGACGCCAAGGGCAAGTGCAAGAACATGATGATCGCCGCCCCCCTGCGCCTGCATGACTGCTCCCTGGTCACGGACGGCGCTGCCGCGGTGGTCATCACCGCCACCGCCAACGTCCCCAACAAGGCCCGCGCCGTGGAAATCGCCGGCATCGGCCATTCCACCGAGCGCCTGCCGGAGAACGTGCGCCCCAACATGTACGACCTGATGGCCGGCAAGGACGCCATCGCCAAGGCCTACAAGGAGGCCGGCATCACCGCCGCCGACGTGGACATGGCCGAAGTGCACGACTGCTTCACCATCAACCAGATCATCTCCACCGAAGCGCTGGGCTTCTCCAAGGATGGTCGCGGCGGCTACGACTACCTCGACGGCCGGTTCACGCGCGATGACAAGATCGCCATCAACCTCTCCGGCGGACTGAAGTCCAAGGGCCACCCCGTGGGCGCCACCGGCGCCTCCATGCACGCACTGATCTACAAGCAGTTGATCGGCGAACCCATCGGCGTGAAGGCCAAGAAGGCCGACATCGGCGTGGTGTTCAACGTGGGCGGCTCCGCCGTCACCAACTGCGTCACCGTCCTGAGAAAACTGTAAGCGCGGCCCCGGGCCTGAAAGGACGACTATGCAAAGCATCCTCTACAACGACATGCAGTTCTCGGTCGAAAAGCGGGACGATCGCTGGGACATCACCTACAAGCTGCCCAACGGCGCCACCGCCATCGCCGGCGCCGGCCTCTTTATGGGCCTCTCGGAAAGTGAAGCAGAAACGCGGGCGCTTTCGCTCATCAAGACTGTGTTCCCGGTGGGAATCAAGTCGGTGGGTCCCGACGTCACCCACCCGAACACCATCGGCGACCTGAAGATCGTCGGTCCCGACGTCACGCACCCCAACTTCATCTACTGGAACCAGGACAGCGTCTCGTGCCCCAAGGAACTCTGATCCGAGCGATCAGGCGACCCAACCCCCATCTGAATCACGATTGCTAACAGAGGAACCCACATGGAAATCAAAGGTAGCGTTGCCCTGGTAACCGGCGGAGGAAACGGCATCGGTGAAGCCGTCGTCAAGCACCTCGTCAAGCACGGCGCCAAGGTGGCCGTGGTCGACATGGTGCAGAAGAACATCGACCGCGTGGTCAAGGACGTCAAGGACATGGGGGGCGAGGCCATCGGCATCCAGGCCAACGTCACCAGCGAAGCCGACACCGCCCGCTACATCCAGGGGACGCTCGCGGCCTTCGGCCAGCTCAACATTGCCGTCTCCTGCGCCGGTATCATCCGGGACGGCACGATGCTCAGCCTCGACAAGGAGACCGGCAAGGTCTCCAAGAAGCTGGACCTCGCCAAGTGGCAGGCCGTCATCGATACCAACCTTACGGGCACCTTCCTCTGCATGCGCGACGCCGCCGAAGCCATGGTGAACGGCGGCTGGCCGGGCCTGTTGGTGCCCATCTCCTCCGTGAACAAGGTCGGACAGGTCGGGCAGATCAACTACTCCTCGGCCAAGGTGGCCGATGCCCTGATGCCGAAGATCATCGTGGGCGAGTTCCTCATGCGCGGCATCCGCAACATCCGCTGCGTGGCCATCGCCCCTGGCTATACCGCCACCCCCATGCTCACCGGCATGAACCAGGAGGCCCTGAAGGGGATTCTCGAGGACGTGCACCTCGGCCGTCTGGTGGCGCCGGAGGAGATTGCCTCCCTGATCCGCTACTGCGTCGAGAACGAAGCCCTGAATGCCACCACCATCGAGATCACCGGCGGTCTGTGCTACCCCAAGGGCATTGCCAAATAGGCGTTTTGGGCCCAGGAGCTAGTCAGACCTAGCCGTCAGCTATCAAGGGGTATAGGATTCCAGACAACAATCCGACCAATCGTTTTTCCCTCCCCCCAACCCATGGATGCGGGCCCATGTCCCCCATTCATCACTCTTAAAGGAACGACCATGAAGATTCGTTTCGCAGTCGTAGCCGCTGCCTCGGCCCTTGTCGCCTTGCCCAGTTATGGCCAGGGGATCCCAGTCACCGGCGCCACCAACATCACCATCTCCGGCCTGCTTTCCGTTGGCCTGAAGAACTCCCAGATCAGCCAGGGTGATTCTCCCGCCGCCCAGTGGGCTAACCGCAGCGCCATGCCCAGTGAGACCCACGTGGACGACAACACGTCCCGCCTGGTCATCGCCAGCACCTCCAAGATCACCGAGGGCTGGAACGTGATCTTCCGCCTGGAGAACCGCTTCACCCCCAACGCCCGTCCTAGTGATACCCTCCTGCCGGCCGCCGGTAACGCCGCGCTCCCCAATGCCACGTTGTCGGCTGGCCAGGCCACTGGCTGGGCGGATGGCGACACCTGGGGTGGCGTGTCTTCCCCCTACGGCTCCATCGTGGTCGGCAAGTCGACCTTCTACTACACGGACACCATCTCCGCCGGCTACCTGGCCCCCTCCCTCGAGCAGCCCGGCGAGAGCTACCGCATCTGGGATGCCAACGGCCTGGCCTCCTTCAACCTGCTGTCCGGCTTCCAGACCGGCACCAACACCGCCGGCGCCGGCGTCCTCGCCTCGGTCACCAACAACACCATGGGCAACACCCGGGCCCGCAACATGGTCCGCTACGATTCGATCCTCTTCAAGCCCACCGGCAGCGACCTGCTGAACTTCACCCTGGGCTGGTCGAAGAACCCCGCCGCGGCCCAGAAGATGTGGAACCCTCTGCAAAACAGCTCCACCTATGAGGGTGGGCAGACCCTCTACGGCAAGGTGCTCTACAACGGCTACGGCTTCTCCGCCTCCGCCAGCTACCTGGACCAGAAGTTCCAGGGCGTGGAAGACTTCAATCAGACCACCGGCGTGCCCAACCCGAACCTCGAGCTCACGGCCATGCGCCTGGGCCTGTCCTACAAGTGGCAGGGGCTGAAGGTCGGCGTGGTCTACGACAGCACCAACATGAAGAACGGCATCAACAACGGCACCGCCATCGTGTCCTACTCGGACGCCAAGCGGTCCGTCCTCGAAGTGCCCATCTCCTACAGCTTCGGGGATCACGCCGTCTACGCCACCTACTCCAAGGCCGACAAGACCTCCTCCTTCGCCAACACCGGCGCCACCCAGATGAACTTCGTCTATGACTACGCCCTTACCAAGCGCGCCTTCATCGGCCTCTACTACACCGACCTGAAGAACGAAGCCAACGCCTACTACCAGCCCTTCCTCACCGGCTACAGTCCCTTCGGTGGCAGCGCCATCGCCCGTGGCGAGAGCTGGCGCCAGGCTGGCGTCATCCTGAACTACTGGTTCTGATCCTTCAGGTCGGGCCCCATGGGAACTGCCATGAAGCCCTGCAGGCCTGAATGACCCAAGCACGAACAGGGGGCGACGGCGGGAACACTCCGTCGCCCCCCGTCTTTGAGAAGGATCGAGGCGTCGCAAGGTGCTTCCGCCGCATCGAGGATGAAGGCAGTTGCACCGTTCCATCCCACCCAAGGAGGCAACATGCAGTTCAAACGCAAGCTCACGGGCCTGATCGCCCTCGCCCTCTGCGCCGGCATCGGCGCCCTGGCCCAGGACATCAAGATCGCCCACGTCTATGACAAGACCGGGTTCCTCGGCGCCTATGCCAAGCAGACCCAGGATGGCCTGATGATGGGCCTGGAGTACGCCACCAAGGGCACCATGATGGTGAATGGCCACAAGCTGGTGGTCATCGAGAAGGACACCCAGGGCAAGCCTGACGTCGCCAAGTCCATGCTGGAAGCGGCCTACGCCGATGACAAGGCCGCCTTTGCGGTGGGCCCCACCAGCTCCGGCGCGGCTCTGGCCATGCTCCCGGTGGCCGAGCAGTTCAAGAAGATCCTGCTGGTGGAGCCGGCCGTGGCCGATGACATCACCGGCATCAAATGGAACCGCTACATCTTCCGCACCGGCCGCTGCTCCTCCCAGGACGCCGTGTCCAACGCCATCGTCCTCGACAAGAAGGGCGTGAACATCGCCACCATGGCCCAGGACAACGCCTTCGGCAAGGACTTCGTGGCCGCCTTCCGGGGCGCCATCAAGAACGCCAAGCTGGTGCACGAGGAGTACCTGCCCCCCACGACCAGCGACTTCACCGCCGGTGCCCAGCGCCTGTTCGACAAGCTGAAGGACCTGAAGGGCCGGAAGATCATCTTCATTAACTGGGCCGGCAGCAACGCCTTCAAGATCGCCGACCTGAAGCCCGAGCGCTATGGCATCGAGATCGCCACCGGCGGCAACATCCTCCCGGCCCTGGCCCTCTACAAGCCCTTCCCGGGCATGGAAGGCGCCGCCTACTACTACTACGAGAGCCCCAAGAACAAGGTGAACGACTGGTTCGTCACCGAACACAAGAAGCGCTTCAACGCCCCCCCCGACTTCTTCACCGCGGGCGGCATGGCTGCCGGCATCGCCGTCGTCGAGGCCCTCAACAAGACCAAGGGCTCGGTCGACACGGAAAAGCTGATCGCCGCCATGGAGGGCATGAAGTTCGAGACGCCCAAGGGCGCGATGATCTTCCGGAAGGAGGACCACCAGGCCCTCCAGGTGATGTACCACTTCAAGATCAAGGTCGATCCCGCCGTGGCCTGGGCCATTCCCGAGCTGGTGCGTGAGATCTCGATCAAGGAGATGGACATCCCCATCCGCAACAAGAAGTAGGATCACCCGGAGCCGGCCGCCCGCTGCCAGAGGCAGACGAACGGCCGGCTCCAACCATTCTCGCCAACACCCAATCAACCACGAGTGGCAATGACTTTCGCCCTGGAAACCCAAGAACTCACCATTCGCTTCGGCGGCCACGTGGCGGTCAACGCCGTGTCCTGCGGCTTCGCGCCCGGCACGCTGACGGCCATCGTCGGCCCCAACGGCGCCGGCAAGACCACCTACTTCAACCTGATCTCCGGGCAACTGAAGGCCAGCGCTGGCCGAGTCTTCCTGCGCGGGCAGGACATCAGCAGGCACTCGGCGCCGCAACGCAGCCACATGGGCATCGGCCGCGCCTTCCAGTTGACCAACCTCTTCCCCTACCTGAGCGTGCTGGAGAACATCCGCCTGGCGGTGCAGTCGCGCGCCGGACTGGGCCTCAACATGTGGAGCATCTGGAGCAGCCACCGCGAGCTGATCGCCCGTGCCGAGGAGGTGCTGGAGGCGGTCGCCCTGGAGGCCAAGCGCGACGTGGCCGCCGCCGCCCTGCCCCACGGCGACCAGCGGAAGCTGGAGGTGGGCATCCTCATGGCCCTGGAGCCGGACGTATTCATGTTCGATGAGCCCACCGCTGGCATGAGCGTGGATGAGGTGCCGGTGATCCTGGACCTGATCCGCGGGCTCAAGGCGCAAAGCGACAAGACCATCCTGCTGGTCGAACACAAGATGGACGTGGTCCGCGAGCTCAGTGACCGCATCATCGTCTTGCACAACGGCGCCCTAGTGGCCGATGGCGAGCCGGCCGCGGTGATCGCCTCGCCCATCGTCCAGGAAGCCTACCTGGGCGTGGAGGTGGCTAAATGAGCGAACCGCTGCTGAACCTGCAAGGGGTCCATACCAAGATCGGCGCCTACCACATCCTGCACGGCGTCGACCTGACGGTGGCCAAGGGCGAGATGACCGTGCTGCTGGGCCGGAACGGCGCCGGCAAAACCACCACCCTGCGCACCATCATGGGCCTGTGGCCCACTGCGGAGGGCACCATCAGCTTCCAGGGCGAGAGCATCGCCTCCCGGCCCACGCCGGAGATCTCCCGCCGCGGCATCGCCTACGTGCCGGAGAACATGGGCATTTTCTCGGACCTCACCGTCTGCGAGAACATGCTGCTGGCCGCCTGCGACGCCAAGCGCGCCGAGGACCTCGACGCCAGCCGCCTGGAGTGGATCTTCGGACTATTCCCGGCGCTGCGGAAGTTCTGGCAGTACCCCGCAGGCCTGCTCTCCGGCGGCCAGAAGCAGATGCTCGCGGTGGCCCGGGCCATCGTCGAACCCCGCAAGCTGCTCCTGGTGGACGAACCCAGCAAGGGCCTGGCCCCGGCCATCATCCAGAACATGATCACGGCCTTCCGCGAGCTGAAACAGACCGACACCACCATCCTGCTCGTGGAGCAGAACTTCAATTTCGCGCGCCAGCTGGGCGACCAGGTGGCCGTCATGGACGGTGGCCGCATCGTGCACTCCGGCGCCATGGCCGCCCTCGCCGAGGACGAGGCCCTGCAGCAGCATCTGCTGGGACTGTCCCTCGCGGCCCACCGGTGATCCAGCGCAGCCCGTCAATGATCATGGGCCGCCAATCAATGACCAAGGAGCACCGATGACTTCCTCCACCGCAACGGTCCCGGCCCCGGAGGCGCTGCCCAAGGTCAAGACCGACCTGCTGCCGCTGCTGCTGCTGCCGGTCATCGCCCTGGTGGCGCTGCCGCTGACCGGGTCCTTCTCCACCTGGGTAACGCTCACTTTCGCCGGCCTGGCCATGGGCATGATCATCTTCATCATCGCCTCGGGCCTCACCCTGGTGTTTGGCCTCATGGACGTCCTCAACTTCGGCCACGGCCTGTTCATCACCCTCGGCGCCTACGTCGCCGTCAGCGTCATCAGCCGGATGACCGGCTACATCGAAAGCCCCTCCCTGCTCCGCAACCTGATGGCGGTGGTGCCCGCCATGCTCATCGCCATGGTGGTGGTGGGCGCGCTCGGCTTCGTCTTCGAGCGGGTGATCATCCGCCCCGTCTACGGCCAGCCCCTGAAGCAGATCATGATCACCATGGGCGGCATGATCGTGGGCGTCGAACTGGTCAAGGTCATCTGGGGCGCCCAGGCCATCCCCTTGCCCCTGCCGGCGGCCATCAGCGGTTCGCTGCTCTTCGGCGATGCGGCGGTGGAGAAGTACCGCCTCATCGCCACCGTGGTGGGCCTGCTCGTGTTCGCGGCCATGCTCTGGGTGCTCAGCCGCACCAAGGTGGGCCTGCTGATCCGGGCGGGCGTGCAGGATCGGGAGATGGTTGAGAGCCTCGGCTACCGCATCGGCCTGCTCTTCTTCGGCGTCTTCATCGCCGGCGCGGCCCTGGCCGGGCTGGGCGGGGTGATGTGGGGCATGTACCAACAGACCATCACCCCTGAGATGGGCGGCGCCATCAACGTCCTGCTCTTCATCGTCATCATCATCGGCGGCCTGGGCTCGGTGGGCGGCTGCTTCATCGGCGCCCTGCTGGTGGGCCTGGTGGCCAACTACACCGGCTTCCTGGCCCCCAAGGTGGCCCTCTTCTCCAACATCCTCCTGATGGTGCTCATCCTGCTGTGGCGACCCCAGGGCCTCTACCCAGTGGTGAAGCGATGATCCTCAGGCGTTTGTTCTCCGGCGACCTGCCCCGCAGCCGCGTGCTGACCGCGGTGCTGATCGCCATCTTCTTCGGCCTGCTGCTGACGCCCTTCCTCATCCCCGGCGCCCGGGCCACCAATGTCGCCGCCAAGATCTGCATCTTCATCGTGCTGGTGGCCAGCTTCGATCTGGTGCTGGGCTATACGGGCATCTTCTCCTTCGCCCATACGATGTTCTTCGGCATCGGTGCCTACGGGGTGGCCATCGCCCTGAGCACCCTGGGCCCCACCTGGAAGGCCGTGGCCATCGGCACCGGCGCGGCCCTGGTGGTGGCCCTGGCCCTGTCCCTGCTGATCGGCTTGTTCAGCCTGCGGGTCAAGGCGATGTTCTTCGCCATGATCACCCTGGCGGTGGCCACCGCCTTCCAGACCCTGGCCTCCCAATTGTCGGCTTTTACCGGTGGCGACGACGGCCTCAGTTTCAAGGTCCCGGAAATCCTGAACGCCACCTTCTCGCTCTCGGAGCACACGCTTCGCGGGGTGGCCTTGAACGGCAAGCTGCTCTGCTTCTACCTGGTATTCGCCGTCGCCCTGGTGCTGTTCCTGGTCATGCTTCGGATCGTCAACTCGCCCTTCGGCCGGGTGCTCCAGGCCATCCGCGAGAATGAATTCCGGGCCGAGGCCATCGGCTACCGCACCGTGGTCTACCGCACCTACTCCAGCGTCCTGTCAGCCCTCTTCGCCACCCTGGCCGGCGTTCTGCTGGCGCTCTGGCTGCGCTACAACGGCCCGGACACCTCGCTGTCCTTCGAGATCATGATCAACCTCCTGCTCATGGTGGTGATCGGCGGCATGGGCACCATGTACGGCTCCGTGGTCGGGGCGACGCTGTTCATCATCGCGGAGAACTACCTCCAGGACCTCATGAAGCTGGCCAGCAACGGGCTCTCCGGCGTCCCCTTCCTGCGGGACCTCTTCCACCCGGACCGCTGGCTGCTCTGGCTGGGCATCTTGTTCATCGTCGGGGTCTATCGCTTCCCCGCCGGCATCGTCGGCAAGCTGCGCGCCAAGGCCCTGGCCAAGCCCTGATTCCCGTCTCCCAGGCTCAGCAGGAGGTCTCTCCATGCCCAAAGTACGCGTCAACGACCTCGACATGTACTACGAGTTTCTCGGTCCCGAGGACGGGGAAGTGCTGATCCTGAACAACGGCGTGTTCATGAACACCGCTTCCTGGGCCTTCCAGCTGCCGGAGCTCTGCAAGTGCTACCGCGTCCTGGCCTACGACATGCGCGGCCAGGGCCAGACCGGGCATCCGGCGGGTGAGTACAGCCTCGGCCTGCACGCGGACGACCTGGTGGCGCTCATGGACGCGCTGAAGGTCGAGAAGGCCCACATGGTGGGGACTTCGTACGGCGGCGAGCTGAACCTGGAGATGGGCATTCGCTTTCCGGAGCGCTGCCAGTCGCTCACCATCATCGCCTCCGTGTCCCACAGCGATGCTTTGCTGGTGGCCATGATCGAGCGCTGGCGGCTGGCCGCCGAGCTGGGCGACGGGCCGAAGTTCTTCCGACTGATCTATGCCGACACCTACTCCGAGAATTTCCTCATCCAACGGCCCGAACTGATCCCCATGGCCGAGCAGCGCTATGCCACCCTCGACCTGATCGCCGCCGTGCAACTGATCGAGAGCTTCCTGCGCTTCAACGTCACCGCGGAGCTGGGCCAGATCAAGGCCCCCACCTGCATCGTCTCGGCGGAACTCGACCTCCTCAAGCCCCGGAAGTACGGGGCGATCATGCACCGGGCCATCGCCGGTTCTGAGTTCCACCTGGTCCCCGACGCGGGCCACGTGGTGGTGCTGGAGAAGGCCGCCGAGGTGAACACCATCATCCTGGGTTTCCTGGCCAAGCACCCGTTCTGAGGCCGCGGACCGGCTCAGGTCGTGCCGTCCAGCCACTCGCAGGCAGGTGGCCAATGGCCCGGTTTCCCGGACGCAGCCCAGATGACCCCAGGGGGAGCTGAGGACGCGCAGGGTAGCCTGTCCAGGCCGGATGGCGTGAGCATCCCGGCAATCTCCCCGGCGGCATAGGGGTGGATTCCTGGTCGCTGTCGAGATTCACGACGAGGAGCGTGCATTGGATGCGGCGGATCCACGCTACTAGCGTGGCATAGCCCCCGCCTACACCGTGGTTGTCGACGGCGGCCAGCCTGGCGATGAAGCAGTTGGGGTCGTAGGGCGCGATGCCCGCCTTGATACCACTTCGTATTCAATCGTAAAAGAGCCACCACGGAGACACGGAGTCCAAGGAGCTGGCACGGCGGCCTCCGTGGTGAGTTCTAACTCTTTGATCGCAAGGTGGTATCAGAGGTAGCCGAGTTTCCGGGCCTGCGCGGTGAGATCGCTCCGGAAGTCGGGGTGCGCGACGGCGATGAGGGCCAGGGACCGTTCCCGGACGGTGCGACCGCGCAGGCGCGCCACGCCGTGTTCGGTGACCACGTGGTCCACGTGGGACCGGTGCAGGGTCACGGCGGAGCCCTCGGGCAGCATGGGCATGATGGTGGACACGGTGCCGCCCTTGGCGGTGCTGTAGCAGGCGATGATGCTCTTACCCTGGCCATCGAAGCCAGCCACCGCGCCCTGGGCCGTGTCCGACTGGCCGCCGGTGCCCGAGTACTGGTTGGGGCCGATGGACTCGCTGGCCACCTGGCCCGTGAAATCCACAGAGATGCAGGTGTTCACCGAGACCATCTTCGAATTCTGGGCGACGACGGCGGGGTTGTTGACCCAGGAGCCGCGCTGGAATTCCACGGCCATGTTGTCGTCGAGCCAGTCGTAGAACTTCCGGGAGCCCATGGCGAAGGTGGTGACGAACTTGCCGGGCTTCAGGGCCTTCCGGGCGTTGGTGATGACGCCCAACTCGTAGAGCTCCATCATGGAATCCACCAGCATCTCCGTGTGGACGCCGAGATCCTTCTTGCCCTTGAGGGCCAGGGCGGCGGCGTTGGGAATGCCGCCGATGCCCAGCTGGAGGGTGGAGCCGTCCTCGACGAGGTCGGCGATGTGGGCGCCGATCTGCAGGTCGGTGGCGTTGGGCACCGGCGCCGGGAGCGCGGGCACCTCCTGGTCGTGCTCCACGAAGTAGTCCACGGCGGATACATGGACCTGGGTGTCGCCGAAGGTCCTTGGCAGGCGCGGGTTCACTTCGAGGATGACCAGCTTGGCGTGATCCATGATGTCCTTCTCGTAGGTGATGCCCAGCGAGAGAGAGACGAAGCCGTGCTTGTCGGGCGGCGTGCAGGTGCCGAAGAAGATATCGGGCTGGTGGGCGTGGATGCGGTCCGTGGCCGCGCGATGGAGCATGTTGGGTACGTAGGTGACCGTGCCCGTGCCGGCCTTGAGGGCGGCGCGCGAGCCCGGGGCATGGAACCAGGAGGCCAGCTCGAAGCGCCCCTGCATCTCCTTCTTCATGTAGAAGTCGTATTCCTTGAGGGTCAGCACGGAGAAGACGCGGACGTTCTGCACCCGGTCCCCGACGATGTGAAAGCGCGACATGCAGCCCTGCGGCTCCGAGGCGCACTGGGCGACGATGACGTCGTTGTCGCTCTGGATGTGCGAGACGGCCTCGTCGATGGCGATCAGCTTGCTGCGGTAGAGGTCCTGGTGGTTCATGGCAACTCCTTCTCAGGTTAGGAATTCGGAAAGGCCGCGAGCGAGGTAGCCGCCGATGGTTTCGACGAGGGCCCGGGCGTTCACGGGGGCTTCGTCGAAGGCGGCCTCCAGGCCGAAGTAGTGGGCGAGACCCATGAGGAATTCGATGGCCGCAGCCTCGTCCAGTCCGGGCGCGGCATGGGTGACGCCGAGCCCGGGCGGCCGCCGACGGTAGCCCTCGGCAAAGGCGCCGTAGTAGTCGCGCACCGTTGAAGGCAGGATGAACTCCGCCTCGCGCACGATGTTGTAGCAGTGCCGGTCGATGGAGACGTAGACGAGCCAGAGCCAGAGGCCTCGCAGTTCGTACTCGAGGGCATTGAGGGGCCCCATGCGTGGCTCAGAGCGGGGCTCCGAGCGGGGCTCAGGGCCGGGCTCTGCCAGGTTCTTGGAGATGAAGGCGCGCACGTCGTGGCCCACCATGGCGATGATCTCGGCGTAGAAGGCTTCCTTGGACTCGAAGTGGGTGTAGAAGGCCCCCACCGAGAGGCCGATGCCGCTAGTCACCTCGTGGATGTTGGTTTCGAAAAAGCCCTTCTCCCCGAAGAGCCGGCGCCCGGAGCGCAGCAGCCGCTCGCGCACGCCCTTGTCGAGGGCGACGGGGAGGGGCGTGGCCATCCCGCCGAAGACCTTGTCCGGATCGAAGGCCAGGCCCCGGAAGAGGCCGTCCGTGAGGATGGCGCTGACGGCTTCGAGGTGGGTAGGCGAGGCGTTGAAGGCCCAATTGATGGCGCAGAAACGCAGGCCTCCAAGAGCAAAGAGGTACTCGGCCAGGCCGATCTCCCGGCCCAGGGCGGCGCCGAGGCTCCGCAGGTAGATGGCGACGAGGCGCCGCTCGTACTCGAAGTAGCGGTACTGGCCCTCCCGGAAAACCGACACCAGGTCGGGATGCTCCTCGGAAAATCGGAAGATCACTTCGGCGAGGTGCCGAAGCCGCTCCCGGGGCGTTGCGCCTTCCACCCGCTCTAAGGCTTCCCGGACCTGGTCGAGCACCCGGCCGAGGATGACCTTGAAGAGGGCTTCCTTGCCATCGAAGTAGCGGTAGAAGACGCCGTTCGAGAGGCCGGCCGTGCGGCAGATCTCGGCCACGGACACGGTGCCGTACCACTTCTTCGAGAAGTGTTCCACCGCGGCGGCGACCAGGCGCTCTGCCGTTTCTGGGTTGCCTCGGCCTGCACGCGTCATGCTCGGCTCCTTCGCCCGAGAACACCGGATCTGTTTCTAAAAAGTGAGAACTGATTCGGTATTTACGCGAAGTCTAAGCCCCATCCTTGACCCATGCAAGGGTGAATACCCCATCGATTTCGCGACACAACCTCTATTTGCCTTGATTTATCTGACATTAAAGGCCACTTTTCCCTTGAGGAATTTTTAAAATCAGCGAAATTAGAAATGAGAGACGATTCGCTTCTTAGGAGGTGTTCATGCACGTCGGCATCATCGGATTCGGCACCTACCTGCCTTCGGGCCGACTGACGGCGGCGGACCTCGCGGCGGCGACCGGCATCCCCGAGGACGTCATCGCCCTGAAATTCGGCGTCAAGAGCAAGCCCGTGGCGGGACCTGACGAAACCACGGCCTTCATGGGCCTGGCCGCCGCCCGCAAGGCCCTGGCCTCGGCCGGCATCGAGGGCGAGGCCATCGACCTGGTGATCTGGTGCGGCGCCCAGCACAAGGACTATCCCTGCTGGCTCGCGGGTCTCTACGTGGCCAATCAGCTCGGCGCCAAGAACGCCTGGAGCTTCGACATGGAGGCCATGTGCGGCTCCATGATGGCCGCGCTGGACGTGGCCAAGTCGCTCATGCTCACCCACCCCGAGCTCGAGACTGTTTTGCTCGTCTCGGGTTACCGCAACAACGACCTCATCGACCTCTCGGTTCCCGCGACGCGCTTTATGCTGGACATCGGCTCCGCCGGCTCGGCCGTCGTGCTGAAGAAGAACGCCGGCAGGAACGCCGTGCTGGCCTCGGCCTTCCGCGGCGATGGCTCCCTCTCGGAGATGTGCATCGTGCCCACCCTGGGCTCCAAGGCCTGGCCGCCCGCCGAGGGTGACCTGGCGAAGGCCCACTTCGAAGTGCCCGACGAGGAGGCTTTCAAGAACAAGCTCGGCGAAGTCACGATGCCCAACTTCTACGCCGTGATCCGCGAGGCCATGAAGCGCTCCGAGCTGCCGGCGGATGGCCTGGACTATCTCGCCATCCTCCATTTCAAGCGCAGCGCTCACGACGCGGTCCTCGCGGAATTGGGCCTCCGCCCCGAGCAGAGCACCTACCTGGACGAGTACGGCCACGTGGGCCAGAACGACCAGGTGCTCTCCCTGGAACTCGGTCTCCGGAACGGGAAGATCAAGGACGGCTCCCGCATCGTGTTCGTGGGCGCTGGGCTGGGCTTCGTCTGGGCGGCCACGGCTATCCTGTGGGGTCCTTATGCTGAGTGATAACGGTTCGCCTTCAATCGTAAAGGATCCACCACGGAGACACGGAGCATGGGCACACAGGAGGCGCCGGGCGTGGATCGCTTCAGGGGAATCCGCGCCCGGCGCCTCCTGTGGCTTCCGGCCTTGCCGGAAGCGGCCTTCGGCCTGCCCATGACGGAGGGGCACTGAGGCCTCCGTGCCATCTCCGTGGCCTCGGTGTCTCCGTGGTGAATCTTCATCTTTGATGGCGACTTGGTATGAGGTGATCCCGTGACGCTCGTTTCACTCCTCTGGATCCTGGTGTTGGCGATCTTCGTTGCCGCCTGTGCGGTGCTGGGCTGGCTGTTGGCCAAACGGCCCCTGGAAGTGGCGATCTGGGGCACGCGCCGCTCGCTCTTCCGATCCGGCTTGAAGAAGCTGCTCGTGGAAGCGCCCATCGGCCCGCAGTCGGTTTTCGTGGGGGGCTCGGGCCCGGTGCTGGTGCTCCTGCATGGCGCCGGCGACCATGCGGGGACCTGGTTCCGCGTGGTGCCCGCCCTGATCAAACGCTACACGCTCGTGATCCCGGATCTCGCGGGCCATGGGGAAAGCGCGCCCCTGACCGGGCCCATCCAGACCTCCGAAATCGTCAGTGGTCTGGAGGCAGTGATCGCCAGCCAGGTCGCAGGCCGCCCCATGACCCTGGTGGGCAACTCCCTGGGGGCCTGGATGGCCATGGTCCTGGCCTCGCGGCACGCCGACATGGTGATGCGGGTGGTTCCCGTCAATGGCGGGGCCTTGAAGGGACTGAACGAGGAAGTGAGTCTGCAGCCCCGGACGCGGGAGGAGGCGCGGCAGACCATGGCCCGGCTGCGGGATCCCGGCAGTCCAGCCATTCCCGACTACATCCTGGACGACCTGGTGCGACGCACCGGCACTGGCGCCCTGGCCCGGTTCGCGGCCACTGCGGCGACCATGGATGGCTGGCTCCTCGACGAGGCCCAGCTGGGCCTGCTCAAGATGCCGGTTCGGCTGGTCTGGGGTGTCTCCGACCAGCTCATGTCCCTGGGCTACGCCCAGCGCATGGTGGCCGCCCTGCCCGACGGGGAACTCATCCCCATCGAGCGGTGCGGGCACATTCCGCAAACCGAGGCTCCGGACCGTTTCGAGGCCGCCCTGCGGCAGGCCCTCGGCGAAGCCCCCGCGTCCGGCCCGGGCGTCCGATAATTTAGACTTCCAGCGCCTTCTTCATGGCCGCCATGAGGTCCGAGCGTAAGTAGGGCTTTTGCACGAAGCCCGCCAGCCCTTTGCCCAGGAAATCCTGGACGGCTTCCTGCTGGTTGTACCCACTGGTGAGCACCACGCGGCAGCCGGGATCCAGGCGCCTCAGTTCGCGATAGGTATCCACGCCGCCGAGGTGGGGCATGGTCAGGTCCATGAGCACGGCCCGGATCGGGACACTGCTGGCCCGGAAGCGATCCAGGGCCTCGAGGCCATCCATGGCGAGGATTACGTCGAAGCCCATGGAGCGCAGCAGGTCTGCGGCCACATGGAGCACGCCCTCCTCGTCATCCACCACCAGGATGGTCCCGCTGCCCTTCCAACCGTTCTCAGGGAGGAAATTCGGCTGCTCCGGCACCACGCCCTGGCCCGCGGGGAAAATGAGCTTGAAGGTGCTGCCTTTCCCCGGCTCGCTGTAGACCCGGATCCCACCCTTGTGGCCGCGCACGATGCCCTGCATGGCCGACAGGCCCAGGCCGCGTCCCGTGAACTTGGTGGTGAAGAAGGGTTCGAAAATCCGGGCCTGCACCTCCGGGGTCATGCCCTGCCCCGTGTCCGATACGTCCAGGGCGAGGAAGGTGCCCGGCTCGATGGCCTGGCCGGGGAAATCCCGGGCCAGTGCGTTCTGGTCGTAGTCCCTCGTCCCCGTGCGGATGGACACCATTCCCTCCGCGTCGCCGATGGCCTCGGAGGCATTGGTGACGAGGTTCATCACCACCTGCTGGATCTGGGAGACCTCCCCCATGAGGATGGGAAGCCCCGCCTGCAGGTGGTACCGCAACGCCACCTTTTTGGAGATGGACACGCTCAGCAGGTGCGACATTTCTTCCACCGCCTGGTTCAAGTCCAGGGGCCCCACCGTGAAGTGGCCCAGACCGGAATAGGCCAGCATCTGGCGGGTGAGATTAGTGGCCCGTTGTACGGTCAATTCCATTTTTTCAAGGTAGGGCAAAGCCGGCGACGCTTTCGCCAGGCAGAGCTGGGCCAGGCTGATGTTGCCCAGGATCGCCGTGAGCAGGTTGTTGAAATCATGGGCGATGCCACCCGCCAGGACGCCGAGGCTCTCCAGTTTCTGGCTTTGAAGCTGGACCTGTTCCTGGCGCCGCCGCTCCGTGATGTCCGTGATCACGCCAAGGAGGCTCACGACCTGGCCCGCGTCATCCACCACGGGGGTTCTCGTCACGATGGCCCACAGGTCAGCGCCGTCCTTGCAGCGGAACCGGAAGTCGTGCTGGGCGCCCTGCGCCTCGCGCCGCTCGGCCATATTCCGATGGGCCTGCTCGAGGTCGGCCTCGGCCACGAAATCGAACAGGGACCGGCCCACCATCTCGCCGGGCAGGTAGCCCAGCATTTCCGCCATGCGGCGATTCACGAACGTGGTCGTACCCTGGGCATCCAGCACCCACATGCCCTCACCCATCACCTCGATGAGCTGGCGGAAACGGGCCTCGCTCTCCCGAAGAGCCAGGGCCACTCGCTGGTGGCTTGCCACCTCCAGGGCCAGCTCCTGGGTGCGGCTCTGGACCTGGTTACGGATCTCCGTCTCGCTGGCCAACAGGGTGCGCACATAGCCTGCCAGCAGGAAGGAGAAGGCCAGCCCGGCCAGCAACACAGCCCAGGCCCGCCAGGGGATGCCAAGGTCGAAGTGGCCACCCGCGGGCGCCACTTCGACCTTCCATTGGCGCCCAGCCAGGTCGAAGGTTCGCACCAGCCGCAGGCCTTCCTCCCGCGACCGCCCCACCGCGGGCAGCGGTGACGGTTCCTCATGCAGCAAAGACGCCGGCTCGGGTCCGCTCGCCTCCACCAGCCTCAAGGTGACCCCCTTGGGCTCCAGGACCGCCAACGATTTCTGGACCAGGTCCCCCATGCGGAAGACCCCTTGCACCACGCCTATAGGGCGTCCCTTCCCATGCCGCACCGGGATCATGACCAGTACGCCGGCCTGATCCCCCGATTCCTGGATGAGGCGGACCCGCCCGCTGGCAGCCAAGCTACCCGTCCGGAGCGCCCTGGCCAAGGCCTCCTGCCGAGTTGCCAAGGCCTCCGCCGAAAAGCCAAGGGTGACCTCGTTCCCCCGGAACGGGGACACGAACTGGACGGCATAAAAGGATGCACCCGGCTCCAGCGCCACGGTGTTCCCTGCGGCATCCCGTCTGAAAAACCCAAACTCCGGGTGGGTGCGTCGGGCCTCCCCCTCCAGCAAGGCCCGGTTGTGCGGGGTCACCTCGGGCAGCCATTGCAATGCCTGGATGTAGGGATGGCGGGCCAACACGCTGCTGGTGAAGGAGTCGAAGTCGGCCCGGGTGACATCGTCGCTGGCCTCGTGGAAACTCCGGAGGATCGAGACGTCTTCGAAGCCCAGACGCATGCCCTGGATCACACTCTCGGCCCGGTCCCGGGCGGCGGCGGCAAACTCGGCCTGCACTTGTCGTCGATGGGCGTCCCGGGAGAAAAAGAAGGCGAACAAGGACAAAGCCACCCCCGCCGTGACCACGGCCAGGATGCGCAGGCGGTCTCGGAGCACCAGGTGGGGGGAGTGACCAGTCACGGTTCGCCTTGGCATGTCCCGGGGTGGAACGGATTGAATTCATACCTGCAGGTGGTCTTCCCGGCGGGAATCCTGCTCCTCATTCATCGACAACAAGGCCCCAAAGCCTGACCTGTGGGAGAATTCTAACGGACCGATGGGTCTTCAGGAGGTGCGCTTGAACCGCAACATCATGTTCGCCCTGGCTGGCGGCCTTGCCGCTGGGTTTCTTGCGGGCTACTTCGTCTTCGGCGGCAGCTCGAACGAAACCGCCCCCATCGTGGCCGCCCCGACCAATACCGCCCCCATCCTGCCCGCGCCCTCCCTGGGCGGTGGCCAGCCAGGGGCAGCGCCCGGCGCCATGCCCGCCAGCCCGGGTTTGCCCAGCGCGGAGATCCAGGCCCGCATCGCCCGCATCGAGGCGGCCGTCATGACCGATCCCAAGAACCACGACGCCTGGGCTGCGCTCGGCAACGAGTACTTCGATTCCCATCAGCCACAGAAGGCCGTGACCGCCTATGCCAAAGCCCTGGCCCTGAAACCCAACGATCCCAACGTACTCACCGATCAGGGCGTGATGTACCGGGATCTGGGCCAGTTCGACAAGGCCATCGCGAACTTCCAGCAGGCCAACAAGCTGGATCCCAACCACCTCCAGAGCCTCATCAACATCGGCGTGGTTTATTCCAGCAACCTGGACAAGCCCGCGGAGGCCGCCAAGGCCTGGAACAAGATCATTGCCACGGCGCCCAACAGCGAACAGGCCGCCCAGGCGCGGCAGATGCTGAGCCAGCTGAAGAAGTAGCCGCTGACGCTCTGATCCAGTTGCGGGACGAATGACCACGCCGGCCAGAGGTTCATCCGGCGGTACACTGTCGCCTTGTCCCGGAGCGCGCGATGAAACTGGTGACCTTCCTGCAGGCTGAGACTCAGCGGATCGGCGCCGTCCTGGGGGACGGCCGAATCCTCGATTTTGCCGCCGCCGACGCCCGGCTCGACGTGGACATGCTCACCCTCATCCGCCGCCAGGATGAGCTCATGCCCGTGGCGCGGGGGCTCATGGACCAGCCTCCCTACGTGGCCCTCATCGAGGCTGCGTCGGTCCGGCTGCTGGCGCCCCTCCCCTGGCCCGTCTCCATGCGGGATGGCTACGCCTTCCGCCAGCACGTGGCCACTGCCCGTCGCAACCGCGGGCTGGAGATGATCCCCGAGTTCGACCTCTTCCCGGTCACCTACTTCACCAATCACCTGGCCGTCACCGGCCCGGGCGAAGTGCTGGTGCAGGACCAGCACCTCGTGCGCCTGGACTTCGAGCTGGAGGTCGCCGTGGTCACCGGGCGGCCCCTGAAGAACGCCACTCTGGAGGAGGCGGACGCGGCCATCTTCGGCTTCATGGTGATGAACGACTGGAGCGCCCGCATGCTCCAGATGGAGGAGATGAAGCTGTCCCTGGGCCCCTGCAAGGGCAAGGACTTCGCCACCAGCCTGGGCCCCTGGCTGGTGACCAAGGACGAGCTGGACCTGGAGGCCTCGGCCCGGGGCAACCAGCTGCATGCCGCCATGACCTGCCATGTGAATGGACACCTGCTGTCCAGTGGCAATGCCGACAGCATGCATTGGACCTTCGCCCAGCTCCTCCAACGCACCAGCTACGGCATCCAGATGCACCCCGGCGAGGTCATCGGCAGCGGCACCGTGGGGACCGGCTGCCTGCTGGAGCTGAACGGTTCCAAGATCACCGACAACCGCTGGCTCAAGGCCGGGGACGAGGTGGTCATGGAGGTCCAGGGCCTGGGCCGACTGGTGAATACCCTCATTCATGTGCCCGAACGGCTGGCGGGCGTGACGCCGAATCTGCTGGGCGGAACCCTGCCCGACCTCTACGCCGGCTCGCCTGGCGGCGAAGCCGGGGACTGAGCGGGCCTCCGCGGCGGAAAAGATTCCCCTAGGCGGGTGCGCTCAGCGATTCGAGAAGACGGCCCCCAGGAACTGACTTAGGCTAGTGCGACTTCCTGGAGCTCCCATGATCGCCCGTGCCGCCTTCGTGCTAGGTCTTGCCCTCACCCTTCCGGCCCAGATTCCCGCCCGAGCCCCAGCCGAGAAGCTCATCCGCGCCGGCCACCTCGTCGATGTGCGGGCCGGAGTGGTGCGGGAGGACCAGGGCATCCTCGTGCGGGGTGAGCGCATCGCCGCGGTGGGGGACTGGGCCAAGTTGGTCGCCCAGGCCGGTGCTGTGGCCGAACGGCTGGACCTCTCCGGCCAGACCGTGCTGCCCGGGCTCATCGACTGCCATACCCACGTCCTGCTCCAGGACGACATCACCGGCGAGCAGTACGACGAACAGCTGCTGAAGGAGAGCATCCCCTACCGGACGCTGCGGGCCGCCGCCGCCTGCCGCTCGGCGCTGAACTGGGGCTTCACCGCCATGCGCGACCTGGAGACCGAAGGGGCCATGTACGCCGACGTGGACCTCAAGCGGGCGATCCAGCGCGGCGTCATCCCCGGCCCCCGCCTCTTCGTGGCCACCCGTGCCTTCGCCGCCACCGGCATGTATCCCCTGCTGGGTTACAGCTGGGAGCTGAAGGTTCCGGAGGGCGTGCAGATCGTGGACGGGGTCCAGGAGATCCGCAAGGGCGTGCGCGAGCAGGTGAAGTACGGCGCCGATTGGATCAAGGTCTACGTGGATCGGAAGTACTACCTCGGAGCCGACGGCCGCCTGCGCTCCTGGCTGAACTTCACGCCGGAGGAACTGAAGGTCTTCGTGGAGGAGGCCCACCGCCTCGGCAAGTTCGCGGCCGCCCATGCCATGGCCTGGGATGGCATCGACGCGGCCCTCGCTGCGGGCTTCGACACCATCGAGCACGGCAGCGGCTTCACCGAGGAACTCATGGACCGGGCCGTCCGGCAGGGCGCGTTCTGGTGTCCGACGCTGTATGCCGGCGAGTGGGTGGCCAAGGGCCGGGGCGGGATCTGGCTCCAGCTTCCCGCCATCGAGGGCAGGGCCTTTCGGAAGGGCCTCGCCAAGGGCGTGAAGATCGCCAACGGCAGCGATGTGGGCGGCTTTGCCTGGACCGAGAATCCCGCGAAGGAATTAGCCCTGATGGTGAAGCACGGCATGACGCCCCTGCAGGCCATCCAGGCAGCCACCCTTCGCGCGGCGGAACTGCTCCGGGAAGAGGCCAACCTGGGCTCCCTGGAGGTGGGCCATTATGCCGACCTTATCGCCTTGCCCGAGGATCCCCTGAAGGACATCACGGCACTCCAGCGCCTCAAGACCGTCGTGCAGGGCGGGGTGGTGGTGCGGAAAGATCCCTGAGCCCCCCTCTGGAAGCAGGGGCCATTCTCGGTAAGACTGGTCCACCCCACCCGAGGTCCCCATGCGTCGCCTCCTGCTCCTGCTGTCCGCAGCCCTGCTCTGCGCGTTTGCCGCCGTCGCGCAACCAGCGATCCCATCCCTCAAGTCCTACTTCGCCGATGCCTCCAAGCTGCGGGAGGGTGGCGTCCAGCTCATCCCCATCAAGACGCCCAAGGGCCAGTTCAAGGTGTGGACCAAGCGCTTCGGGAACCATCCCCGCATCAAGGTGCTGCTGCTGCACGGCGGGCCCGGCGGCACCCACGAGGCCTTCGAATCCTTCGAGGGCTTCCTGCCCGCCGAGGGCATCGAGTTCATCTACTACGACCAGCTGGGCAGCGTCTACTCGGACCAGCCCAAGGACAAAGATCTCTGGACCACCGAACGCTTCGTGGAAGAGGTCGAGCAGGTGCGCGTGGCCCTGGGCCTCGACAAGCACAACTTCTACCTGCTGGGCCACTCCTGGGGCGGCATCCTGGCCGCGGAGTACGCCCTGAAGTACGGCGCCCACCTCAAGGGCCTGATCATCTCCAACATGATGATGAGCATCCCCGACTACAACCGCTACGCCAACGAAGTGCTGGCCAAGCAGATGGATCCGGCCGTGGTGAAGGAGATCCACGACCTGGAGGCCGCCGGGAAATATGAGGATCCGCGCTACTTCGAACTGCTACTGCCGCACTTCTACGCCAAGCACCTGTGCCGCCTGCCCGAATTGCCCGATGCCATCAACCGCATGTTCGGCCACCTGAACAAGGACATCTACGTGCTCATGCAGGGGCCCAGCGAGTTCGGCGCCTCGGGCCGCCTGGAACTGTGGGATCGCAAGGCCGATCTGCCAAAGCTGGCCATGCCCACCCTGGTCATCGGCGGCAGCCACGACACCATGGATCCGGCCCACATGCGGTGGGTGGCCACCCAGGTGCAGCAGGGCAGCTTCCTGCTTTGCCCCGAGGGCAGCCACTGCGACATGTGGGATGACCAAGCCCACTACTTCCCGGGCCTCCTGCGCTGGCTGAAAGCCATCGATGGGGGCAAGAAGAAAGTGGTCTTCTCCAAACCATGAGCCACCGCACGCTCCTCCCGGTGGACCTGAGCCCCATCGAGACCAATGCCTTGTTGTGCGGTGGCGTGGCGCCGCGCCCCATCGCCCTGGCCAGCACGCTCAGCGCCGCTGGCGTGCGGAATGTGTCGCCCTTCAGCTTCTTCAACGCCTTCGGTTCGAATCCGCCCACGGTGGCCTTCGCGCCCAACCGGCGGGGCCGAGATGGCACCGTCAAGCACACCTACCTGAACGCGGTGGCCACGGGCGAGTTCGTCATCGCCGCGGTGAGCCACGCCATGCTGCACCAGATGAACGTGGCCAGCGCCGAGTGGCCCGACGGCGTGGACGAGTTCCCCAAGTGCGGCCTGACGCCACTGCCCGCGCGCCTCGTGCAGCCTGCCCTCGTGGGCGAGAGTCCCTTCCAGATGGAGTGCCGCCTGCGGCAGGTGGTGGAGCTGGGCCCCGACTCAGGACCAGGTCCGGGTTCGGGTCTCATGCTCATCGGCGAGGTGCTGGCCTTCCACGTGCGCGAGGACTGCTTCGTGGACGGTGTGCTGCATCCGAACGCCCTCGACCTCGTGGGCCGCAACGGCGGCGCCTTCTACACGCGCGCCAGCGGGGCCGCCGTGTTCGCGGTCCCGAAGCCGGCGGGGCAACCCCTCGGCTACGACGCCCTGCCTGAGGTCCTGAAGCGCAGCCGCATTCTCACGGGCAATGATCTCGGCCTGCTGGCCAACAGCCCGGGCCTGCCGGACCTCTCGTCGGTAGTCCGAAAGGCCAGTGATCCACTGGGGGTGGCAGGCCTGGAACACGTCCTCCGCCGGGCCCTGGCGGCGGGAAACCTGGCGGAGGCCTGGCGGTTGGTGGGCCTGCGGATGCAACTGTGATGGCGCGCCTCCGCTTCGGGTTGATGTCCCTCCTGCTGCTGGGCGCCACCTGGCGCTTCACCCGGGGCGGCGCCTGGATGTGGGCCCCGATCCTCGTGAGCACCACGCTGGTGGCCCTGGCCGACACCCTTGGTCCCGACGAGACCTCGGACCTGTCCGCGGTCCGGCCCTGGCTGCTCAATGCCTGGCTCTTCCTCACCCTGCCCCTCCTGGTGGTCATGCATTCAGCGTTGTGGTGGATGGCGGGCAGCGGCGATCCTCTGGACCTGGGTGCTGCCCTCCTGCGCGCCCGCGGACCGGACCTCTTCGCAGCGCGGCTGGCCAGCGGGCCCTGGTCCTGGCTGGGCGCCATCCTGGGCTGCGGTTTTCTCACCGCCGCCGCCGGGACCACCGTGGGCCACGAACTGGTCCACCGTACCCGGCAGCCCTTCCACCTGGGCTGGGGCCGCTGGCTGCTGGCGCTCACCTTCGACGCGAGCTTCGCCATCGAGCACGTCTACGGCCACCACGCCAAGGTGGCCACCTGCGAGGACCCCGCTTCGGCCCGGCGCGGCGAAGGGGTCTACGGCTTCATCCTGCGCTCCAGCCTGGGACAGCTGCGCAGCGCCTGGCACCTTGAAGCTGAACGGCTGGCGCGCAGGCAGCAATCGCCCTGGAGCGCGCACAACCGCTTCCTGCGAGGCTGGCTGCTGTCCACCGCCTGGGCGGGGCTGGCCTTCCTGCTGGGTGGCTGGAGGGCCGTGGCTTTCTTCGTGGCCACGGGTCTATGGGGCAAGGCCATCCTCGAGATCATCAACTTCGTCGAGCACTACGGGCTGATCCGGCTGCCCGGCACCCGCGTGGAACCGCGCCACAGCTGGAACAGCAACGCCTGGATGAGTAGCACCATCCTCTACCACCTCACCCGCCACAGCGACCACCACGCCGAAGGGGGCAAGCCCTTCTGGCGGCTGCGGCCCATGCCCACGGCGCCCATGCTGCCCGCGGGCTACATGGGCATGTTGATCGCGGCCCTGGTGCCACCCTGGTACCGCCGTCTCATGGCGCCCCGGCTCGCCGCCTGGGACGCACAGCATGCGGACGCGGCCGAACGACGCGTGGCCACGGCCGAGAACATCCGGGTTGGCTGGACCTCCGCCTGATCTCCTGGCCGGATCCCCCCGGCCTGCCTGGCCTCACCCTCACCCCACAGGAGACCGCATGTTTCTTCGCAGGCGTATGACTCTGACTCTGGCCTTGGCCCTGGGTACCACCGTCGGCGCGCAGCCGGCACCCGCCCCATCGGCGGAGGTCCGCCAGTTCCTCAAGGTCGACGCCCCTGTGGTGGCCCTGGTGCATGCCCGGGTGGTGGACGGCACCGGCGCGCCCGCCCGGGAAGACCAGACGCTCATCCTCCGCCATGGCCGCATCGCAGCGTTAGGTGCCACCGCCACACTGGCGCCACCCAAGGAGGCCGTAGTGCTGGACCTCACGGGCCACACGGTGCTGCCGGGGCTGGTGGGCATGCACAACCACCTCTTCTACACCGCCTCCATCCACAGCGACGAGAAGGGCGCGGCCGTAGCGCCAGGGCGGCTGTTCGCCGAGATCGCCTTCTCGGCGCCCCGCCTCTACCTGGCCTGCGGCGTCACCACCATCCGCACCACCGGCAGCCTGGAACCCTACACGGACCTGAACCTCAAGCGGCAGATCGACGCGGGCCTGCTGCCCGGTCCGAAGCTTGATGTGACGGGCCCCTACCTCGAGGGCCTCGAGCCCATGACGCCCCAGATGCACGCGTTGCAAAGCCCCGAAGAGGCCCGTCGCTTCGTGGATTTCTGGGCCGATGCCGGCGTCACCTCCTTCAAGGCCTACATGAACATCACGCGGGCCAACCTCGGCGCGGCCATCCAGGCGGCCCACGGCCGGGGGCTGAAGGTGACCGGCCATCTCGGCTCCGTCACCTGGCCCGAGGCCATGGCCCTGGGCATCGACAACTTCGAGCACGGCCCCGTCTACACCGATACGGAATTCACGCCCGGCAAGCAACTGGATGTGGGACCCAACGTGGCGGCCTCCTGGGGTTCCTGGTTGAAGCTGGACGTGGCCGGCCCCGAGGTGCAGGGCCTCATCCGGGACTTGGTGGCGAAGAAGGTGGCCGTCACTTCAACGCTGCCGGTCTTCGAGCTGGGCGTGCCCGGGCGGCCACCATTGCAATCGCGGATGCTCGCGGCCATGTCCGCGGAATCCAAGGCCAGCTACCTCGCCGCCCGGGGTCGAGTCCCCGCGGTGCCGAATGGCCGGGCCGAGCAGCTCCTGAAGAAGGAGATGGCCTTCGAACTGGCCTTCGTGAAGGCCGGGGGTCTGTTGCTGGCGGGGCCCGATCCCACGGGCATGGGCGGCGTGCTGCCGGGTTTCGGCGATCAGCGCGAACTGGAGCTGCTGGTGGAGGCGGGTTTCACGCCCGTGGAGGCCATCCACATCTACACCGCGAACGGCGCGGCCTTCCTGGGGCGCCTCGATCGCATCGGCACCCTCGAGCCGGGCAAGCAGGCGGATCTGATCGTGGTGAAGGGCGATCCCTCGCGCAAGATCGAGGACATCGAGAACGTGGTGACGGTCTTCAAGGACGGTCTCGGCTACGACTCCGCTCGGCTCATCGACTCGGTGCGGGGCCACGTGGGCATCCGCTGAGGGACGCCGTGGTCACCACAGTCTCCTGGTCACTCCCCGGAATCCTGCTGGCCACCCGTCAGATCACCCCGATGGTGCACGACGCGCTGAGAGTAGGGAATCTGGATGTCGGCGGCGCGGAAGGCCAGCAGGATGCGCTTGCGCAGTTCGCGCGCCACGTCCCACTGCTCGCCCGGGGCGGTCTTGGTGAGGGTGCGGATGAGGAAGCCGTTGGGCCCCAGGGTCTCGATGCCCTTCACCTCCAGGGTCTCGAGCACCTGGTTCGGCCGGTCCTCATGCAGCAACCTGCCGACCTCCCGCAGCACCTCGAAGGCCCGGTCCGGATCGGTGGCCAGGTCCACTTCCACTTCCACCAGGGCCCGCGCGAAGTTCTTGGAGAGCACGATGACGCGGACGATGGAGCCGTTGGGCACGAAGTGGGCGCGACCTTCGGGATCCCGCAGCTGCGTAATGCGCAGGGTCATGCGCTCCACGGTGCCGAGGTGCCGGTCGTCCACGTTGATGATGTCGCCCACGCCGAACTGGTTCTCCATGAGCAGGAAGAACCCGCTGATGACGTCCTTCACCAGGCTCTGGGCGCCGAAGCCCAGGGCCACGCCCGCCACGCCCGCGCCCGCCACCAGGGGCCCGATGTTCACGCCGAATTCCTGCAGGGTCATCAGCAGGATGAAGGCCACGATCAGCACCCGGGCCGTGTTCATGAGCACCGCGCCCAGGGTCCGGGCCCGCCGCTCCGCCTCGGAGGTCACGCCATCGTTGCCCGCATCCACCGCCCGGCGCACCGCCCGGGTGACCAGCTTCATCGCGCCCAGAATGGCGAAGCAGGCCACGGCCACCAGCAGCAGGTGGGCCAGGCGTGACCAGCCCGTGCGCCCCACCCAGCCTTGGAAGCCCCGCGCCCACTCCGGGGCCTGCACCATCAGCGTCATCCCTGCGAACCGTTCCATGCGTCAACTCCGGGATCCAGCCTAGCAAGAACCCCGGGCCCACTTAGGGCGCTCTGGACTCAGGGCAGCACTTTGAGGGCGACCGCCATGCGACGAGCCACCTCCTCCAATTCCGCCTCGTCGTGGTTGGCGAAGCCCAGGCGCAGGCCCTGCATGGGGCCGGCCTCAAAGGCGAATTGTCGGCCCGGCTGGAAAGCCACGCCCTGCTCGAGGGCCTGGGTGGCCCAGGCATCCACGTCCAGGTCCCCGTTCACCCTGATCCATAGGGCCAGTCCGCCGGGTGGGACTTCGAAGCCAACCCGTTCGCCAAGCCAGCGGTGAAGGGTCTCGCAGGCCGCGTCCCGCCGCCGACGATAGACCTGGTGCATGCGGTTCAAATGGCGCTGGATCTCGCCGTCATCCATGAGATCAGCCATGGCCCGCTCCAGCACCATGTCCCCCTGGCGGTCAAAGACCAGGCGCAGTTGCTTCATGCGCTGAATGAGGGGCTCCGGCCCGTGGACGAAGCCCAGGCGCAGCCCCGGGCTGAAGATCTTGCTGAGGGTGCCCAGATGGATGACGACGCCAGCGGGATCCTGGGCTGCCAGCGGGGCGAGGCCCCGGCCCTCGAACTGGAATTCACTGTCCTGATCCACTTCCAGGACCGCGAAGCGGTGCACCTCAGCTAGCTCCAGAAGCCGCGGCCGGCGCTCCGGGGCCAGCACTGCCAGCGTGGGGTACTGGCGCCGGGGTGTCACCAGCACGGCCCTGAGTGCCGTGTGTTCCAGCAGGTTCTCCAGGGCGCTCACATCCAGACCGTCCGCGTCCACGGGCAGGGGGAGACAGCGGGCGCCGGCGTGGGTGAAGGCCTCCCAGGCCTTGCGATCACCCAGGGCCTCCACGGCCACCACATCCCCAGGCCTGATCAGGGCCTGGGCCGTGAGAAAGGCGGCCATCTGGCTGCCCCGGGTCACCAGGATCCGCTGCGCCGTGGCCACGATGCCACGAGTACCAGCCAACATCCGGGCCAGGGCCTCGCGCAGTTTCGGATGCCCCTGGGAATCCTCCAGGCTGAGCGCGCTCTGCCCGTGCAGGGTAAGGGCCCGTCGGTAGGCCCGCGCCAGCTCGGCCCCGGGCAGGAGCCGTGGGTCGGGAATGCCGGTGCCGGCCCGGAGCAGACCCCGCCCCGAAGATGCTGCACCCTCGGAAGGGCCATCACCCAGGTCGAAGCCCATGCCCTTTGGAGGTGGCGCAGCTTGAGGCACGATCCCAGCCCCTTGGGGCAGCAGGGCCGGCGGCGCAGGCGCCACTTGGCTGCCCTCTCCGGCCCGGGAAACCACCCAGCCCTCAGCCTTCAACTCGTGATAGGCGGACATGACCGTATTCCGACTCACCCCCAACTGCTCGGCCAGCGTTCGGTACCCCGGCAGGGTATCGCCGGGCTGGAAGCGGCCACGGTGGATCTCCTGCATCAGGGCGTGGGCGATCTGAAGGTACACGGGGTCCCGGCTCTGCGGGTCGAGGAAGAGCGCGAGCGTCCAGCCGCTCAAGGGAACTCCGGAAGATGGTTCGGGGAGACTCAATGGTAAGCGCTCCTGCGTTGCGGGAGCGGTGCAATTGCAGCATTTCAGCTGCCTGCCGTCCAGTCGGGAGCCACACCGCTGCCCCGCGACCGAAGGTGGCCCAAGCCCTTTTTCTGAACTGGACCTGTCGGGGCGACGAGGCAGCCCTGAGGCTGAAGTGGCATCCCTTCCGGAGGTTCCATGTTCCGCCAAGCCCCGTCCCCCATCCGCCTGACCCTGTTCGCCGGGCCCGCCCTGGTGCTCCTGACCGCCTGCGGGGGGGGCGGCGGTTCTCCTGCGCCCATCCCGGCCCCTTCGGGCCTCAGCTACACGGTGAATCCAGCGGTCTACACCCTCGGCACCCCCATCGCCGCCAACGCGCCCGCCAGCGGCGGCGGGGCCATCACCTCGTACAGCGTTGCGCCGAACCTGCCCGCGGGGCTCAGCCTCAGCGCCACCACGGGGGTGATCTCGGGAACGCCCTCGGCCATCACGCCGCTGGCCACCTACCTGGTGACAGCCACCAACAGTACGGGATCCACTCAAGTGACGCTGTCCCTGACGGTGAAGGACCGCGCACCGAGTTTCACCTACGGGACCGTGCCCACGGCCTTCGGCAGGGGGCTCGCCATCACGACCCTGACCCCCGCCGGTACCGGCGGCACTGTCCTCTCCTGGGCCGTGGCTCCCGCCCTGCCCGCCGGGCTGACCCTCAACTCGGCCACGGGCGTCATCAGCGGCACCCCCACAACGGGCGCGCCCTCAACCACATACACCGTCACCGGTACCAACAGCGGCGGTACGCTGGGACTGGCACTCACCTTCATGGTGGTAGATGCTGCACCCGCCATCACCGCCTTCCAGGCCTCGCCTGCAGCCACCGCCTTCGGGGGCAGCAGCACCCTCAGCTGGACGCTGGGCAGCGGCACCAATGACGCCACCGGCCTGGCCATCAACGGTGCGCCTGTTTCGGGCATCCCTAGCGGCAGCGCCAACGTGATTCCCGTCCGCCGCGCCTCCTACCAGCTGATGGCCACGAACCCGCTGGGCACCACCACGGGCACGCTGGCGGTGGCCGCCAAGGGCCTCGACCTGCTGGCCGGGAACATCGACGGCCCCGGGTCTTTCGATGGCCCGGCCCTCACTGCCCGCTTCTACAACCCGAGTTCCCTGACCGTGGATGCCAACGGCTCCGTCTACATCGCCGATACTTCGAACAGCACCGTCCGGAAAATCACAGGCGGGGTCGTCAGCACCCTGGCTGGTTCAGCGGGGCTCTTCGGCTACGCGGATGGTACCGGCCCCGTGGCCCGGTTCGGCTATCCCAGCGGCATCGGCGTGGATGCCAGCGGCAATGTCTTTGTGTCGGATCCCTACTACCAGGACATCCGCAAGATCACCCCGGCTGGAGTCGTGACGACCCTGGCCGGCCAGCCAGGTGCTGCGGGCAGCACGGATGGCACGGGCTCTGCAGCACGCTTCAACTGGCCCGCCCGGCTGGTCGTCGATGCCAGCGGCAACTTGCTGGTGGCGGACACCAACAACTTCACCATCCGCAAGATCACGCCCGCGGGCGTGGTCACCACCCTCGCTGGTTCGCCCGGCGTGTCCGGCAGCTCGGATGGCACCGGTTCGGCCGCCCGGTTCAACGGCCCCACGGGGCTGGTCTTCGATGCCGCAGGCAATCTCTATATCAGTGATCAACGCAACCACACCATCCGCAAGATGACCCCGGCGGGCGTGGTGACCACCGTGGCCGGGTTGGCCGGCACCGTGGGTTCGATCGATGGCACTGGATCCGCCGCCCGGTTCTACTAC
>JBBQHW010000002.1:0-84824 GCA_038324335.1 Holophagales bacterium | reverse complement strand
TGGTGATCGATCCCTCCTGCTCGCTCATCTTCGAAGCCGAGGGGGCCGAGGCCGATGTCATGCGGCGTCCGCCCCGGGCCGCCGACGAACGACTGTTCAGTCTGAAGTCCATTGGCCTGGCCCTGCTGCAGGGCTTCACGGTCCTGGCTGTCTGCGTCGCGGTATACCTGGTTGCCTGGAATGTCCGAGGTGACGACGCGGCCCGCGCCCTGACCTTCGCCGCGTTGGTGGTGTCCTTCCTCGCCATTATCCTGGTCAACCGCTCCTGGACCTTGAGCCTCCTGGCGAGCCTGAAGAATCCCAATGCCGCGCTCTGGTGGGTACTGGGCGGTACAACGGCCTTCCTGGCCCTGGTGCTCACCTGGCCTGTGACCCAGCGGCTGTTCCACTTCGCCCCGGTGCTGGTGTGGGACATCCTGTTGGCCGGCGCCGCGGGGTTCAGCAGCGTGCTCTGGTTTGAACTCGTCAAGCGGTTTCGCCGGGGGAGGCTCAGCCAAGCTTGAAGCCTCCCGGCGAAGTTCCCTGCCATTGCGCCGCACCAGCCTGCTGAGAACCTCCGTCGAATTGAGGGCCAGGGTAGGTCATCTTGATAGAATATCTCTAGCGAGTCCGGCAGCGAAGTTCTCTAACACATGGCGTGGTTGCTGTTAAGGGCTGGCACAAATCGCGCATTCCTCCTGTGTTCATCCGGTGCCAGGGCTTCAGGGCCTAGCCGGACAATCCCGTGTCACCCAGGTCGCTGTCGCATGAGGACAGGCCAGAGGAGGTCAGCACCATGCAGGCATTCGGACTTATCAACATGGGCATTCTGCCGTTGCTGCTGGAGGCCATGACTCCGGCCTACGCGCAGCATGATCAGCGCGAACAGGAAGCGCGGCGCCCGAACCAGGAACAGCCAGCCAGGCCCGAACGGCAGCAGCAGCCGAACGCCGCCCACCAGGAGCCCCAGCAACGGATGCCGCGCCCGGAAGAGCGCTCCCAGCAGCCGACAGCCAGGCCCCAGCGGCAACCCGAACCTGCCAGGCCAACACCCCCCCAGGCCCAGGAGCGGGAGCGGGGGCAACAGGAACGGTGGCAGCAGGATCGGGGACAGCAGGATCGGGGACAGCAGGATCGACGGCAGCAGGAACGACGGCTGCCACAGCCACAGCCCCAGGCCCGCGGCCCCCAGGAATATCGGCAGCAGCAGGCCCAACAAAGGCAGCGTGACTACGCGACCCAGCATCGATCCACCTGGTCTGAGCATCGCGCGCAGAACTGGCAGTCCCAGCACCGGACCTGGCAGGACCGGGGAGGCTATACGGGCTTCCGGATTTCGACGACCAGCTACCGAAACCATTTCGGGCCCAGGCACGGCTTCAGGATGTCCAGCTATCCCCTCGTGGTGGTAGGCGGCTTTCCGCGCTTCCAGTACAGTGGGCTCTGGTTCAGCGTCATGGATCCCTGGCCCGAGTACTGGTCCGCCGGCTGGTACGGCGACGATGACGTGTACATCGAGTCCTGGGGCGGCGGTTACTACCTGCTCAACCGCAGGTACCCCTCGGACCGGATCGCCATCATGGTCTATCAGAACTGATAGGGTCAGGCCCATGCTGGCCTGCCAATGTTGCAAGAAAATGCCCCAATCGCAACGGCCAGAGAATCGAGTCTGGCCCCTCCAACTGGGACCTTCCGCCACGGCAAACAGGAAACCACATGAACAAGCATGGGGAACACTTAGGGCAGGTGAATCACAACAAACGAGTGGCAGTCATCGTGGCCCATCCGGATGACGAGACCCTCTGGGCCGGCGGTCTGCTCCTGAGCCATCCTGAATGGTCGCCCTTCATCGTGGCCCTCTGCCGGGGCGACGATCCGGATCGGGCGCCCCGATTCAGGAAGGCCCTCGATTGCCTGGGTGCCCAGGGTGCCATGGGCACCCTGGACGACGGCCCGGACCAGTTTCCCCTGTCTGCGAAGCGGGTCCAGGAGGCCGTCATGGACCTGCTTCCCGAGCGGCAGTACGACATCCTGCTGACTCACGCGCCCCAGGGCGAGTACACCTGGCACCGGCGCCACGGGGAGGTGTCCCTGACGGTCGGGGAACTCTGGCGCCAGGGGGAACTCCAGGCCAGCAGCCTGTGGCAGTTTGCCTACGAGGATGGAGGCGGCGCCTATCCGCCCCGGCCCCAGACCAATTCCTCCCTGCATCTCCCTCTGTCTGCCGACGTCTGGGCCATGAAGCAGCGGATCATCACCGAAGTGTATGGCTTCGACGAGGCCAGCTGGGAATACCGGGCCCTCACTCAGGCCGAGGCCTTCACCTGCTTCAGCGAACAGGAAATCGTTCATCCAGCGGCCGAACAGGGGCGGATGCTCAATTGAAGGTCCTGGTGCTCTACACCTACCCTCCGGCCCCCGGCGGTCTGGCCACCCAGGGGGATCTGCTTTACCAGGGGCTCCTGGAGATCGGCGTGGACGCCCACGCCGCGCACCTCCAGTCGGACCTCGAGAAGGAGTGGTACTACCGCTGGTTCAAGCCGGACGTGGTGGTGGGCGTGGGCTTCCCGCTTCGGGATCCGAGCCGTGCCCTGGATCCTGGCGGACGGCTACGTGGCCAACTACCGGGACGTCCTGGACGGGATGCCCCTCATCCTGGTGACCTCCGACTGGGTGCGGGAACGATACGTGCGGGACGGCATCCGGGGCGACCACATCGTGACGCTGCCGGTGGGCTGCGATACGGACGGCTTCATACCGCGCCGTCCCGACGAGCCCAAGGTACGCGCGGTGCGGGAGGCCCTGGGCGTCAGTCCCGAAGAACTGCTGATCCTCACCGTGGGCGGCGATGCCGCCTCCAAGGGCGGGTGCGAGGTCATGGCAGCGCTCGCCACCCTGGGCGACACCGTGCCGCCCTGGCGCTATGTCTGCAAGGTGTGGCCCCAGCAGCGGACGAACACCCAGAACAGTCTCGACCTCGCGTTGGCCCGCTCCCTCGGCATCCAGGACCGCGTGAGCTTCCAGACCCACCAGGTGTCGCGGAACCTCATGCCCTACCTCCTGGCGGCCTGCGACGTCTACGCGGGCCCGTCTCGGCTGGAGGGCTTCGGCATGCCCCAGGTGGAGGCCGGCGCCTGCGGCAAGCCCGTCATCGGCATTCGGGCCATGGCCATGCTGGACACGATGGTGCATGGGGAGACGGCCTTCCTGGCCCGGGTGGCCGAGGAGATCCACATCACCGAAGTGACCCTCGGGCCGGAATCCGGTTTCGAACCGGGTCATCGGGTGGTCTTTGACCAGCCCCGCCTCGCGGACTATCGCGCCAGCGTGCCGGACATCGCGGAGTACCTGAAACTGCTGCTCAACGACCCCCCGCTGCGGCAGCGGATGGGTGCTGCGGGTCGCCAGCGGGCGGTCGAACACTACGACTACCGACGGGTGGCGCAGCGGCTCACGGAGCTTCTCCAGGAAGGCCAGGCCTGACATGGATGCCGCCATCCAGGCCACCCGGCAGGCCGCTCTGGAAGTGCTGCTGCATAACGCCTCCGGCCCCTTCGACGGGCTGCCGCGCACGGCGGGTTGGGGCTACCCGGAACCCTACACCCGGGATCTCCTCATTTCCGCGCTGGGCATTTTCGCTTCCGGCGACGGCATGCTGCTCCTGTCGCTCCGCCGGGTGCTGGAGACCCTCGCCTGGAACCAGAGCCCGCGCGGGCAGATCCCGTCCCTGGTCCACGATCGGGAGAACCGCGGCGCCAGCGACATGACGCCCCTGTTCCTGCTGGTCCTGGGCTTGTTCCGGCGCGTCACGGGGGAAGCAGCCTTCCTGGAGGTGGCTGGGGCCAAGGCCCTGCAGTGGATGGACCATCAATCCGTCGATGACCGGGAACTGGTGGGCCAGCAGCCCACCAGTGACTGGCGGGACGAGCAGTGGGTCCTGGGCCATGGCCTCTATGTCAACGCCCTCGTCCACGGCTACCTGAAGGTGCTCGGGCTTACCGACCGGGCCGAAGCGCTGCGGAGCGCGGCGACGCAGGCTGATGGTCACGGCTTCCCCACCGACGGGCAGCCCACCTATGCCCTGTGGTTCTACAAGGTGTTCCGGAATGACCGCTGCGACCTCCTTGGCAACAGCCTCGCCATCCTCACGGGTCTCGCCGAGCCCCAGCGCGCGCGGGCCATGGTGGCCTGGATTGAAGACCAATGCGCCGAACTGCGTTCCCAGGGTGAACTCGCCCTGGACTTGCCGCCCTGCCTCTTCCCCTTCATCCAGCCCACAGACTCTGACTGGCACCCCCGGTATGGCCTCTACAATCCGCCCGGCCACTACCACAACGGCGGCGTGTGGCCCTTCGTCTGCGGTTTCTACGTCGCGGCGCTGGTGGCTGCGGGCGAGCAACGCCTGGCGGAGGAGAAGCTCCTGGCCCTCACGGCCCTGGTGCAGATGTCCCGCAAGCTGCCCGTCACACATGTCGGGGCCTTCGGCTTCAACGAATGGTTCCGCGCCCAGGATGGCGCTCCCGCGGGCGAGGATTGGCAGACCTGGTCCGCATCCATGTACCTCTACGCGGCGGCCTGCGTCGAGGCTGGCCGGGCCCTGTATTTCTGAGCGCTTAATGCACATCCTGCGCACGCCCCGGGAAGCCCAGGCCGCGATTCTCACCGCGGAAATCATCGCCCGGGAACTGGTTCTCAATCCCCGCCTGGTCCTGGGGCTGGCCACGGGCCGCACCATGGAGAGGGTCTATGTTCATCTGGTGGGCCTTCACCGTGAGAAGGGCCTCGACTTCAGCCACTGCCGGACCTTCAACCTGGATGAATACGTGGGCCTCCCACCCAGCCATCCAGGGTCCTACCACTACTACATGGCAGAACGCCTCTTCCGGCCGGTGCATCTCCAGCGGGAACAGGTGGCCCTGCCCGACGGGATGGCCCCGGATCTCCCGGCGGAATGCCGGCGGTACGAGGCCCTGATCGCGCAGGCCGGGGGCATCGACCTCCTGCTGTTGGGCCTGGGCGAGACGGGGCACATCGGATTCAACGAACCGCCCGCCGCCTTTGATGCCAGAACCCATGAAGCCAGGCTGTTGCCGCTCACCCGGCAGCAGAATGCGGAGCCGTTCGGTGGGATCGCCCGCGCGGTCCCCGCGACGGCCCTCACCATGGGCATCGGCACCATCTCGGAGGCGCGGCGCTGCCTCCTGCTTGTCACCGGCGCAAAGAAGGCCGGCATTCTCGCCCAGGTCCTGGAAGGCCCTGTCACGCCGCTGGTCCCCGGCTCGGCCCTGCAGCGCCATCCTGATTGCCAGGTGGTGGTGGATGAAGCGGCCGTTGCGCAGGTGCTGCAAGCTGGTGACGCCGGCCCATCCTGAGCCGGCGCCCTTCGGGCCGTCGCCTAGGCGCCGGTCCTAATTGCCAATCCTGGCAATTGGTGGTCCCGGCGGGAATTGAACCCACGACCTACCGCTTAGGAGGCGGTCGCTCTATCCGCTGAGCTACGGGACCTACGGGCCGTGGCCCCATTCTAGCCTGATCCCGCGCGGACCGAGGAGGGCTGATGCCGCGGGCGGTGGCGGGGCAGAAAGTTTCAGGCGCCCAGGGCGGCGAGCAGGTCATCCAGGGGCAGGCTGGCGATGGCGGAGGCCTTGTCGCTCATGGCATAGGGCAGGATGAGCTGCCGGCCATGGATGAGAGAGCCGCAGCTGTAGACGACGTTGGGCACGTAGCCTTCCCTTCCGATGCCTTCGGGCTCCAGCAGGGGTTCCTTCAGCCGGCCGATGACCTTGGTGGGATCGTGCAGGTCCAGCAGGGCCGCGCCGATGCAGTACCGGCGCATGGGGCCCACGCCGTGCGTGATGACCAGCCAGCCGGCCTCGGTCTCGATGGGTGAGCCGCAGTTCCCGATCTTCACGGATTCCCAGGTCTCGGCCGGGCGCAGGAGCAGCTTCGGGTCGCTCCAGTAGTGGGGGTTGTCCGAGAACATGATGAAGAGGTTCTCGTCATCCTGCCGCGACAACATGGCGTAGCTGCCGTCGATGCGCCGGGGGAAGAGGGCCATGCCCTTGTTCTGCACGGCGGTGCCGTTGAGGGTAAGCACGCGGAAGTGGAGGAAGTCCTGGGTCTCGATGAGCTGGGGCAGGATGGCGTGGCCGTTGTAGGCGGTATAGGTGGCGTAGTACATCACCGTCCCGTCATCGTCCATATGGCGGACGAAGCGGGCATCCTCGATGCCGTTGGTCTCGTTGGGAGAGAAGGGGAAGATGATCCGTTCGCTCATGGCGAGCGTGGGCAAGAAATTCATCTCGTAGTTGGAGTCGGCGAGCCATTGGATGCAGGACAGCGTATTGGTGAGTCCCTGGGTGATGGGCTGGGTCTCCCGCCGGACCCGGAACACGCTGCGGTTCAGGTCGCTGCGCGTAAAACTCTCGTCGAGGGGTTCCATGACGTCGGCGGAGGCTCCGTTCTCGAAGCCCATCTCGTGCAGCTTCACCATGAACGGCTTCTTCTTGTACCTGGGGTTGGGGTTGATCTCCGGCATGCTCACGTAGCGGGAGACGGGGTCCATCTGGATGTCGCCGGAGCCCGAAATGTGACCGGTCCGGAACTCGACGGAGGAGATATGTCCTTCGCCCGTGGCCCGCAGACTCAGGATGAAGCGCAGGGCGCCCGCGGGCACGCCATCCTGGTCAGGGTGCGCCACGATGGAGGGATTGAAGAGCGCGGCGGACTCCAGCGCGTACTCGCCCGAAAAGAGGGCGCCGATGAGCAGCTTGCGGGCGCGGGTGAGGGGCCGTTGCGTGAAGATGTGGGGTACGACTTTTTCGAAATTGGCCAGCAGGGGCGATACGAGGTCCAGGTGCCGGGCTTCGAATTCCTTGAGCATGACCTCCAGGTCGCGGGTGACATCCTCCTCGCTCATGGCGAGGGCGCGGCCGATGATGGTGGTGATGTTGTGGGTGCTGGCAGAGATGAAGGGGCGGACGATGACCCTTGCGCTTTCGGGGACGAACGACAATTCGTGGCGACGGACCGGGACGGGATTCATTGGGCACTACTCGCGGAGTGGGCGATCAGGTGTTCGGCGAAGTTCATCTCGGCGAGGGACAGGTGGAAGGCCAGGGTCGATTCCGCACCCTGGTTCTCGCTGACCCGGTCCACGTGCAGCCCATCGCTGCACCCGCCGCTGTTGGAATCGTAGAGCGGCAGGCCGAGATCGTTGCGGCCCAAGAACCACTCGAAGGCGCGCTTCGCCTCCTTGGACCAGGCCGGGTCCTGCGTGGCACGGAAGGCCTCGAGGCAGGCCGAGACCATGGCCTGGGCTTCCACGGGCTGCTGATCGAAGTCGGCCCGGGCACCGTCACGCTCACAGAAGCCATTGCTGCCGATGGGCCGGAAGTGGCCCGCCTGCGTCGTCTGCAGGGAGGCCAGCCAGCGCAGGGATTTGAGGCCGATGTCCAGCGCTTCGGAGTCAGGCAGCCACTGGCCGCCGAGGAGCAGGGCCTGGCAGAGGCGGGCGTTGTCGTAGGCGGCTACGGGTTCGAACCAGGGCCAATCCTCGGTGGCGCAGTCCTGCCAGAGGCGGACGAGCCTGGCGGTGAGCAGGCTGCAGGTGGACATCATCTGGGGGTGGCCGGGGAACCGGCGCAGATACTCGTGGACGCCCAGCAAGGTGAAGGCCCAGGCCCGCGGCGAGGTGAAGGACTCCACCACGGGCATTCCCCGGGTGAAGATTTGCGCAGCCAGTCGCTGGTGGCCCTCGTTCAGGGAACGCCCGGCGCAGGTGCCCAGGGCCCAGAGTGCCCGCCCATGGCTGTCCTCGCTGCCCCATTCCTCCAGCCACTGCCGCCCATGGCTCATGAAGTTGCGGAAGCGCCCGGTCTGTTCGTTCATGGCGGCGAAGAGGAAGGCGAGGTAGCTGGTAGCCAGGTGGTCCAGCTTCTCCCAGGGGGGGCGGCCGCCCAACTCGTCCAGAAGGATGCAAAGGATGAGGGCCCGGGCATTGTCGTCCGTGCAATAGCCTTCGTGGAAGTTCGGTACGTTGAACATGGCGTGCTGGAAGATGCCGGTGCCGTCACTCATCCGCACGATGTGGTCCAGGCGCAGGGGCGGCAGGTCGTAGGGGCGACTGGCCAGAGTCCAGCCAGCGAAGGCTTTGCGGGGTGTGGCTTTGCGATCGGCCCGCGCCCGCTGGAAGGATTCCACGTACTGCTGGGCCACCGCTGGCCAGATCATCTCCCGCCCCAGCTCATAGGCCTTTTCGCGCGTCCTCTGCAGGAGGGGCGGATCGTCGAGGTAGGTGCAGACGCCTTCGGCGATGGCGTGCGGATCCCGGAAGGGGACCAGGATCCCCTGCCCATCGGCGAGCAGCTCCTGCGCATGCCAGTAGGGGGTGGACACCACGGCCTTGCCGGCACCGAACACATAGGCCAGCGTGCCGGAGGTGATCTGCGCCTCGTTGAGATAGGGCGTGAGGTAGATGTCTGTGGCGCCGATGAATTCCTTGAGATCGTCCAGGGACACAAAGCGGTTGTGGAAGATCACGTGTTCCTTGACGCCGTGGGCCTCGGCCAGGCGCTCGAGGCCCAGGCGGTAGCTCTCGCCATCCCGCGCGACGAGGTGGGGGTGGGTGGCGCCCAGGATCAGATAGACCACGTTGGAATGACTCTGCACGATCTGGGGCAGTGCCTCGATGGCGCACTCGATGCCCTTGCCCGGCCCCAGCAGTCCGAAGGTGAGCAGCACCATGCGCCCTTCCACCCCGAACTGGGTCTTGTAGAAGCTGGAGTCGATGAAGGGGATGTCGGGAATGCCGTGGGCGATGATGTCGATCTTGGTGTCGGACACCCCGTAGGTCTCGCGCAGGATCTCCGCGCCCTTGTGGGCCATGACCACCAGGCGGTCGCTGCGCCGGACCAACTCGGCCATGACCTTCCGCTGGGCGGCATTCGGATCATTCAGCACGGTGTGCAGCGTTGTCACCACGGGCATCCGGACTTCCCTGAGCAGGGTGAGGAGGTGGCTGCCCGCGGCCCCGCCATAGATGCCGAATTCATGCTGGACGCAAAGCACGTCCACATTGTTGAAGTTCAGGTAATCCGCGGCGCGACGGTAGGAATCCAGGTCCTTCTGATCCAGCTCGAAGCGGACGCGGGGCGGATAGTCGTAGCCTTCCTGGCGGTCGTTCACGGCGCCCGTGAAGCAGAGCGACTCGGGCAACGCCGCGGCCACGGCCTCGCAGATATCATGGGTGAACGTGGCGATCCCGCAGAGCCGCGGGAGGTACCCGCCCAGGAAGGCGATTCGGTCCGGCTGGGTGGAGTCCTTCAAGAAGTTCCTCTCGATCCCTGCAACACGTCCCTGCGCGCCCAGTTGTCAATTTCAGTTTAGCACCCCGCACCAGGACTGGATCTTGCGATGATGAAAGCCCACAGCGAGGTACCCATGTCCCGTGCGCGGCTCAAGGACGAAGTCTTCATGAACATGGCCCTGGAGCTGAGCCGGCTCGGTACCTGTTGCCGCCTCCAGGTGGGCGCGGTGCTGCTGCGCGCGGATGGCGGCATCGCGGCCGCGGGCTTCAACGGCGCGCTGCCGGGAATGGCCCACTGCACGCCCGAGATCTGCCAGCCCGGCCAGCGCTGCCTGCACACCAGCCATGCGGAGGAGAACGCCCTGGGCTTCTGCGATGGGCCCGTGGCCACGGCCTACGTCACCCACGAACCCTGCCTCGTCTGCTGCCGCGCCCTGGTGCGTCGCGGCGTGCGCCGGGTGGTGTTCCGCCATCCCTACACCAGCATCGCCGACCAGGAACGCGCCGAGCGCCAGGGCATCCTCGCTCACTTCAGCGTCCGCTGGGAGCAGCTGGATCCCGCCTAGACTTCAGATGCCGCCGTGTTCCCAGGAGGGGACAGGATCCGGATCGATGGCCACTTCGGTGCCGTCGTCGAGCACCAGGACCGGGGCATCACCTGAGCGCACATCCACGATGGTGCGTCCCAGCAGGCGTTCCCGGCGGCCATGATGCCAGGAGATGCCCAGCGGATAGGTGCGGCGGTAGGCGTCCAGGGGGCCTTCCATGACGCGGCAGAGCTGGCTGATGGCCGTCTGCAGGGCGGCATCGAAGCCCTTGGGCGGTTCAGGATCCAGGCCCGCGGCCAGGAGGAAGGCCGCGGCGGAGGGACGGCCGCCGAGCCCCTCGCAGGGCCACTTCCCAGAGCCAGGGACGGTGGGCGAATGCCCTTCGAGCACCACGGGCTGGTCCCGGTGGATGCCCAGCCAGAGGGACACCCGGCCGCAGGGGCCGGTGCCGTCGAAGTCCAGGGGCAATTGGGCGTCGTCATGGAAGACCACGGCCCGGAGAGGCAGCCACTCGAAGGTTTCCACCACCTTCGCCGTCACTGGGCCCGGATGCCCCTGCCGGAGCCCCGCCACGGCCTCGGCAAAGGTCTGCCGGAGTCCCGCGAGGCTGAGCACGCCCATGGGCAGGCCGTGGGCATCCAGGACCATGGCCGGTTCGTGCCAGTCCGCCGCCAGGGCCGGGACCACCTGCTGGAACAAGATGAGCGCGGGATCCCAGTCCCAGTGTCGCGCGGGCTCGTAGCCCAGTTCCCGGCACAAGTCGAACCAGGCCCTGGCGGGGACGGCTGCCCCGGGCAGGAAGATGGAACGGCCATCGAGGAACAGTTCCCAACTCGGGCCCTCCGGGGTCTCGCGTCGGCTCAGCCCCAGCTCATGGCGGCCCAGCGTGGCCAGGGTGGTTTCCTGGTACGGGTGGTCATCCTGCTGCAGCACCTTCAGCGGCGCACCGAGGATCCAAGCATCCATGGCCATGCCCAGCCTCCCCTTGGAAGGTAACTTGGGCCCCTTGGTGGGCCCCGTCAATGCCCGATCTGCAATTCCGGGGAATCGTCAGTCCACGCCCTGGAGGCTCATGCCGGGGTAGTAGTGCTGCAGGATCTGCTGGAAGGTGGCGCCCTCCAAGGCCATGCCGTAGGCGCCGGTCTGGCACATGCCCAGGCCGTGGCCCCAGCCCCGGCCATAGAAGATCCAGCGGCGACGGTTGCCCTGGCCCACGGTGAGCCACCGGAAGACGTTGTCCTTGAGGCCCAGCAGGCCCCGGATGTGCATGCCGCTGGCCCGGTGTGGCGTGCCCTCGGAATCGACCAGGGCGAACTCCACCACGCGGCCCTGATCGTTGTACTTGGCCCGCAGCTCGCGGAGGCCGGGCACTTTGATGCGCTTGCGCACCAGGGCCAGCAGCTCGGCTTCCGTGTATTCCACGCGCCAGTGGGCCGTGGGGTTGTAGCGGTCCCAGGCGGCGCCATCGGGATCGAGGCGGCGCACCAGCACCTGCGCTGGGCCCTCCTCGCCTGGAATCCACTTCAGCCGGTCCCCCACCTGGATATCCGCCCTGGGGACCAGGCGCAGGCTGCCGTCCGGACCCTCTTCGGCCAGCAGCAGGTTGGCGGAAAGGGCCAACGATTCGGGCCCGCCACGCTTGCGGCGCACCTGGCGATCCAGCAGCAGGGAGCCTTCGCCCGGAGTGAAGGGTTCCAGTTCCTGCCAGAGGCGGCCGAGGGTCTGCAGGGCCTGGCGCAGGGTGATGGGTGCGGCCCAGGCGGAAGCCGGGACCACGCCCCGCCGAGTGAGGAAGGTGGCCAGCAGGCGATCTTCGGGCAGCGAATCCGGCAGGAAGTAGGTGGCGTCCTGGGGCCGCTCCTGGCCCTCCACCACCCGCTGGAAGCCGAAGGCGCGGGCCAGGGCGAGGTGGAGGCTGCCCTCCCGGGACAGGGGCTGTGCCTCTATGGAGAGACGCTGCTGCAGGAGGCGCACGGGCCGGGCCAGCTCGTCCAGGGCGGCGGGCTTCGCCAGCCGGTCTCCCGCGAGCCACTCGGCGGGAATGACCGTCGAGGCTAGGCGGAGCAGCTCCCAGCTGAGCCAGGGCTGGTTGGCTTCGGCGGTGATGGGCACGCCCGAGGCGAAGGGCAGGGTCAGGGGCTTCGCCGGATAGCAGGACACGGCGCGCAGGTAGGGCGCATCGCCGCCGAAGACCTGGCTGACATCGGTGGTGTGGCCGCCGCAGTTGGCCATGAACAGGGCCAGGATGGGCTTGCCGCCAAAGGTGGCGAAGAGGCCCTCGGTCTCCTGGATGGCCCGGTCCGTGAGGGCCTGTTCGCCATCGCGACCGCCGTAGACCTGGTCCGCCACGGTGTCGCCCATGTCGAAGCCGTCCGCGGCGCGCTTGCCGCGATTGGCCACCGCGTAAGTGCGGGCCGCCACGGCCTGGGCCTTGAGGGCCTCGAGGCTGGGGAATTCCCAGGCGCCCATTTCCTTGGGCACGACGCCGCGGAGATAGGTCTCGAGATCCAGAGTGTTCATGACGGTCATGCGGCCCTGGGCATTGGGGAAGATCTCCACCTTGCCGCGGTAGCGGCCCTTGCCCTGGAGGGTGGTGAGTTCGCCCGTAGGCTTCAGCCAGACGCCGTTCAGGGGCAGGGCCCGGCGCTCGTAGCGCTCGGTGATGGCATAAAGGGCTCGGCCCTTGCGCGGCTGGCTGGGCCGGGCCTCGGAGGCCACCCACAGCTCGTCGAAGCCCAGGTCCTGCAGCTTCTGCAACACGGGCTCGGCTTCGCCGACTTCGCGGAAGTGACCCGTGAGCACCCGCCAAGTCTCTGCATCCGGCACCTTCACCCGCTCCGGAGCCTCGCCCAGGGCCTTCAACCGCTTGATCAGCTCGGTGGCCTCCGGGGCAGGGTGTGGGCGCCCCACCTGGATGCGGTACTCGATGGTGGGATCCGACTCGCCCCTGCTATCCCACCAGAGGCGCAGCTTTTCGTCGGGCGCCAACTTCAACAGGGGCTTCCCGGTCCGGTCGCAGACCTGGCCGCCGCCCTCCAGGGCGACGATCCACTCCGTGGCCTGAGTGTCCAGGCCGATCCGCAGCGGAGGCTGGGTGGCGCTGACCGCGACGGACAAAATCAGGGCGGGAACGAGGAGCGGCTTCATCCGCCGGATTGTCCCACGAATCGAGCCAGCAACTCCCAGCGACGGGCCCGCAGCGCCTCCGCGTCCAGGAGCTCCCCCTCCGGACCCCGGCGATGCAGGAGCAGGGCGATGCAACTCAGATCCGATGGCCGGAAGAAGAGGGCGGGGCCCGTGTACCCCAGATGGAACCACCAGCCCGAGGCGGCGCCCGGCTGGTCAGCGAGGGGAGGAGCAGCCAGGGGCGCAGCCGCGGTGGCATTTTCCAGGACGTGGAGGCCGGCTCCCGCAGGAATTTTGGACAATAGTTGTCCAAAGCGTCCGCCACCCGCGAAGGCCACCTGGAGTCCCAGGCCCCAGCGGGAGCCGTTTTCGCCCTCCGCAGCCACTGTGGCCATGCGTTCCGGCCAGCCCGCGGCCACCCACCGGGCCAGGGCGGCCCGCAGCTGGGGCGCGGTGGTGCCAAAACCCGCGTGGCCGGGCATGCCGGCCCGGGCGTTGGCGTCATGCGGCAGGTTTGGAGTCCGGGGGGGCAGGGGCCTCTCCGTCGCCAGGCCCCAGGCCACGGCATCGGGACCATCCGGCACCTCGGTGGGGGCCATCCGCCAAAGCGCGGCGCTGAGGCCGCAGGCCTGGCCCAGCCGGGCGAAGGGAACGCCAGTCTCGGCCGCCAGCACTTCAGCCAGCAGCCGGTAGTTCAGGTCCGAATAGGTGGCTAGGCCAAGGGTGGCGGCGCGCAGGAGAGGGTGCTCGGGCACGTCCCGCCGCAGCTGGACGGCCACGGGTTCCCCCGTGAAGGGTCGCCAGGGGGGCAGGCCAGAGCTGTGCGACAACAACTGGCGCACCGTGAGCGGTGTCCCGCGGTCGGGAAAGCCGAGGGACCAACGCCGGTCCGCGTCCAGGTCCAGGAAGGCCAGCGCCAGCGGCGCCGTCACCAGGGGTTTGGTCAGGGAGGCGAGATCATAGAACATGGCACCCCCGACCGCAGGCTTTAGACCTTGAGCAGCTCCGCCAGGCTCTTGGCCACGGCCTTTTGCACCAGGTCGGCCACGCGCATGGCCTCCTGGCCCTCGTCCCAGTTGACGCCCTCCTGGCTGTGGCCCAGACAGGCGGCATGGAAGGCTTCAATCTCCAGGCGCAGGGGCTCCCCCTCCTCGATGTTGGCGGTCTCGGGCCGCACCTCGGGGCCGTCGGGGCCCATGACCAGGCGCAGCAGTTCCAGCTTCTGGGCCGCGAAGTCGAGGCTGGCGTATTCCTTGTCGCCGAAGGCGCGCAGGGTGCGTTCCTTCTTGCGGGCCACGCGGCTCGCGGTGACGGTGGCGAAGGCGCCGCCCTCGAATTTCAGGCGGGCGTTCACCAGGTCCGCGTAGGGCGTCAGCACGGGCACGCCCACGGCCTCCACATCCACCACCGGGCGCCCCACTAGGGCGCGCAGCAGGTCGAGGTCGTGGATCATCACGTCCATCACCACGTCCACTTCCAGGCTGCGGGCGGGGAAGGGGGACACGCGCACCGCTTCCAGGAAGCGGGGCTTGAAGCCGCGTTCGCGCAAAGCCGTGACCGCGGGGTTGAAGCGTTCCAGGTGGCCCACCTGGGCCACCAGCCCTGGCTTCAAGGCCCGGGCTTCTGCCAGGGCCTGCAGCAGGGTCACCCCCTCGGCCAGGGTGGCAGCGAGGGGCTTTTCCATCAGCACGTGCTTGCCCGCCTTCAGGGCCTGGAGGCCAAGGGCATGGTGCAGGCCCGTGGGCGCGGCGATCTGGACGGCATCGACGTCGTTCAACACCTCTGCCAGGGAAGCCGCCCAGGGGGCGCCGAACTTCGCGGCGATCTCGGGGCCCCGGGCGGGATCGGGATCCACCACGACGGCAAGGATGGCTTCCTGCGAAGACGCAGCGATCCGGGCGTGATGCTGCCCAAGGTGTCCCACACCAACGACGGCGACTCTCAACTTGTTCATTTGTTTTCTCCTGGTTGATTTAGCTACCTTGGGCAGGTCACGCCATCTGGCAGCCCGCGATCAGGCGCCCCATTGAGGGGCGCCTTCCCACTCCCCGCTACGCGGGATCGTGGAGCGGGGCCCCCGATGCTGCCCAAGGTGTCCCACACCGACGACGGCGACGCGAAGTTTGGACATGACTTCCTCCTGACCAATCGAGCCTAGCAGGGCTGCTACCCTGGAGCCTTCTCACTCGAGGCGACCATGAATCTCAAACTCGAAGCCGTGAACATCGTCCGCTGGCTGCACTTCGTTTTCCTGGCCAGCGCCGGCGGCGGCACGGTCGTGGTGCTGCTGCTGTCCGGTTTCGAGGAGGGCCGGGAGGATCTCCAGGGCCTGGCGGCGACCGTCTGGTCCAAGGTGGTGGCCTGGTCCTTCCGGCTGGCCCTGCTGGCGGGCATCACCTTGCTGGTGCTGCTGATTCAGAGTGGCCAGAACCCCTTCAAGACCGGCTTCTACTTCCACCTCAAGCTGACACTGGTCTTCCTTCTCGTGGGTCTCTCCGAGATGACCCCCAAGGCCCTGGCCGCCGGCAAGCGGGGTTCCGCGCTGCTGGTGATGGTCCTCTTCATGGCTGCGGCCTTCACCGCGTTCAACCCGGGCCTGTTCCGCAAGGCTCCCCCCAAGGTTGGGCCCGAGGTGCCAGTGACCGCCGTCCGCTAATCCAATTTCATGCAGTCATCACTGCTCTGCGCCTGCGGCGCAGAAATATCTCGGGGCGCCGAAAGGCGCCCCGAGCTTGTCGAAATCTTCAGTCGGTACCTCAGTCCTCGGGTTCCTCGTAATCAGCGTTGTGCCACACGTTCTGCACATCGTCGTTGTCCTCGAGCAGGTCCACCAGCTTGAGGAAGCTGGTGAGCTTGTTGCCTTCGAGGGCAGAACTGGTGCTGGGGGCCATGATGAGCTGGGCCTCGATGATGGGGAGCTTGGCCGCGTCCACGGCGTCCTTCACGGCCTGGTAGGCCTCGGGGCTGGTCTTGATGACCCAGGCTGCCCCCTCGTTCACGACGTCATCGGCGCCGGCTTCCAGGGCCACCTCCATGACCTTGTCCTCGGAGACTTCCGGTTCGACGACGATCTGGCCCTGTTTGGCGAACAGGTAGGCCACCGAACCCATGGCGCCCAATTCTCCGCCGAACTTGGTGAAGTAGCTTCGAACCTCAGGGGTGGTGCGGTTCTTGTTGTCGGTCATGGCCTCGACCAGGATGGCCACGCCACCGGGACCATAGGCTTCGTAGATGACTTCCTCGTAGGTCACGCCCTCGAGTTCGCCGGCGCCCTTCTTGATGGCGCGCTCCCAGTTGTCCTTGGGCATGTTGCTGCCCTTGGCCTGGTCCACGGCCAGGCGAAGCCGGGGATTGGCCGCGATGTCGCCGCCACCGAGGCGTGCGGCCACGGTGATCTCCTTGAGGATCTTGGTGAAGGCCTTGCCCCGCTTGGCATCCGCGGCGCCCTTCTTGTGCTTGATGGTGGACCATTTGCTGTGGCCGGACATGGGGTGGGCTCCTTCAATCGTTCATTTCGTCCGTGCAGCAACCGCATCGCGTTTGCTGATCTGTAAAAAGAGTCTTTTCAATGCTGCGGAATCGACGCGAAGCGGCGATTCCGCAGCATTGCTTCAACCTCGCAGCGCCCGCCGCGAGACCCGGGCGAAGGGCGGGGCCTCCTGGCGCATCATGGGACGCTCGAGGAGAAACTGGTACCACTGCTCGCCATACAGCTTCATCTTGAGGGCCTTGCCGTTCTGCAGCTGGTTGCGGTTGGTGATGAGGCGCTCATCGCCTGTGCAGATGCCAAGGCCCTGGTTGAGGATCGCGATGGCCCTGTCCCGCTCGCCCATCTCCACCAGAACGTAGGCGTACACGGCGTAGAGCAGGCTCTCCTTCTTGCCGGCCTTGAGGGCCAGGTCGAAGGTCTTCTTGGCCTTCTTCTTCTCGCCCCGCTTCCACTGGAGGATGCCCAGCATGGCCTTGGCGATGTAGTGCTGCATGGAGGCGGAGGCCAGCAGGGGCTCGGCCTCCTCATTCTTCTTGCGGAGGTACTGCACCACGCCCAGCTGGCCGTCGATGCTGCCCTTCACGAGGAACTGCTTGGGGGCGAACCGGTAGCCCTCCTTCATCACCTCGATGGCCTTGTCGAACTGCTGTTTCTTGAGCAGGTCCCCGGCCCGGGTGAAGATCTTCTCCAATTCCTGCTGGACCTGCCGGCCCAGCCAGATGAAGAGCGCGCCACCGGCCAGCACGCCAAGCGGGATGCTGATCCACAATTTGATGCGCAGGAGACTGGACAGCAGGATCATGGCGAGGGCGGCGCCCAGGCCGAGCAGGAGATTAATCACGAAGGCTCCGACGGCGCGGCCCTGAGGCCGGGCCAAAGGGGCATTTTATCTACCTTCCGGTCCATTTGCCATGCAGAGGTTCAGGTTCAGCCGATCACACCACTGCGGGAGGGTGCGGGCCGGCGGCGGCGCACGATGCGCTTGGCGGGGGCTGCGGCGGCTTCCTTTCGGGGCCGGCCTGGTCCGCGTTTGGGCGCGGGATCCTTTGGCTTTGTGATCTTCTTCACCCGCACTTTCTTGTCCTTTTTCACCCGCTCCCGGCGGACCAGGGCGGCGGCGGCCCTGCCCGTGACCACCACGCGGCTGCCATCCTTCAGTTTCTTGACCTTGCTGCCCGGCTTCCGCCCACGCTTGAGGCTCATGGCCAAAGGCTCTTCGTCGAGCAAGTCCCGTTCGAGCTGGGCCTGGAGGGCCATCATCTCGCCGCGGTCCATCTCGTGGTCATGGCCGCAGAGATGGAGGAAGGCGTGGATGACCAGCGTCTCGACTTCGCGTCGCCGGCTCACGCCGAATTTCTTGGCCATCTTCTCCGCGGTGGGCAGGCTGATGACGATGTCGCCGAGGTGGGGGAAGGCGCCCTTTTCCGCGTTGGACGGGAAACTCAGCACATCCGTCGTCATGTTTTTCCCACGATGTTCCCGGTTGAGTTTTCTCATGCCGCGATCATCGACATAAGTAAGAGAAATTCCCTGTGCCTCAGGGGCAAGGCGTTCTCGCAATGCCTGAAACAGTTTTCCAAGGGACTGTTCGCCGGGGCCGCGCATTTTGCTGCGACTCGACCAGTCGATCATGAAAGATGGTCGGATCAGCGTCATGGCGTTCTCCTTATGATATTCCACAAAGGGCAATCATTTTTAACCGGGCGGATCATTTGGTCAATGTCTTCTTTCTTAGGTGGAGGAATTACCTCGATGTTCTGCACCTGGAGTATAGATGGTTGAATACTAGGATTCGATTCAAAAACAGATAAATATCTGAATACAGATAAGAAATACACAAAATTATAGAAAATAAATTTTCCGGGGGAAGTTCCACTGGCATCCTGAAGCCATGGAGATGAGCCTTCCTGCCCACCTTGCCCCCGCCCTGGGCCGATTCCTGGTACTGCTGGACCGGTGGAACCGGACTCACGCCCTCACGGCGCTGCCCCCAGGGGAACGGCGGGAGGAACTGCTGCTGGACGCCGCCTCCCTGCTGCCCTTTCTCGCCCCGCTGGCCCCGGGCTCCCGGGTGGTCGACCTGGGCACGGGGATGGGGTCCCCAGCCGTGGTGCTGGCCTTGGCCAGGCCTGACCTGGAGGTGCTAGGGGTGGATGCCTCCGCCAAGAAATTGGCCTTCCTCCGACAGGTGGCCCTGGAACTGCCGGTCCCCAACCTGAAGGCGGTCCAGGGCCGACTGGAGGACCTTCCTCCGCTTGGCGCGGACTGGGGTACCGCCAAGGCCCTGGGTTCCCTGGAGCAGCTGCTGGGCTGGTGGAATCGGCACGGCAAGCCCGGTGCGCCCTTCCATGCCCTCAAGACCGCCGACTGGACCAGGGAGACGTTGCCCCGGGGCTGGGTGGTCGAACCCCACCCCTACGAGCTCCCGCGCCGGGGGCGGCGCGTTCTGCTGGAGATTCGGCCTTCCTGAAACAAAGGAGCCCCCGAATCGGGGGCTCCTTTGTTTCTAGTGCCACCTTCAGCGTACGAGGGTGTCTCCGATCCGGAGTTCCTCGTTGGAACGGAGGACGCGGCAGGTGGCAGTCTGAGCCTCCGTGCGGATCACAAGGGCCTGGCCCAGATAATAGGTGGTGGTTTCCATGGGGGGCTTCTTTTCCCCGTCAGCGCCAACGGAGAAGGTCTTCACGCGAACGGCCAGGAGCACCTCTCCGACCTTGAACCCGTCATTGGCGCCTTTGTCGATGATGAACAGGTCACCGCCCGCGGAGGACAGCTTGCCGTCGCGCGAATAAACCACGATGGGCGAATTGGCCGGGACGTTGACCGGTTCAGAAATGTCTGTACGCAGCTGCATGGGCATGGTGGCTGGTTCGGTGAACCGCACGAGATGGTCCCCGACCTGGACGCTGTCCAGGCATCGCTCGATCACCGCGACGGCTCCCCTGGCCTGGACGCTGGTCACCCGCAGCACGCCGACCTGCTGGACGACATCGCCCAGGTTCTTCTTCGGGATGGTGGGATGCATCAGCTTGCGCGCGACGGTCTTGAGGATGAGGAGCCGGTCGCCGGGTTTCACACCCTGGTTGGACCCGCCGTTCAAGTAGATGACTTCTCCCTCGCCCAGAAACCGGTGGTCCTCCCGCTTGTTGGAGGTGATGGTGAAGGCTCCCAGGCTCTTGTAGTAGGCTTCCGCACCGCTGGGCGCCACGAAGGGCAATTGAAAGAAATCCTGGATCGCAAAGCCGAGCTCAGGGCGGCGCAGGACCGTCGGGTCAGCCCGTCGCTGGTCGGGTTGCAGATTGGCAACGGCATCCGGAACGGAATCGGCCGTAGCCACGGCACGCGAGAGGTCGATGATCAGGACATCGCCAGGGTAGATCCAGTGCGGATCCTTGATCCACTGATTCAGCTCCCAGATCTGAGGCCATGCATAGGGATTGCCCAGGTATTTGCCAGAAAGATCCCACAGAGTGTCGCCCTTCTCCACCGTGTGGGTTTTGGATCCCTCGGGAGCATTGATCTCCTTGGGATAGTCCCACCTGGAGGAGTGAGCCTGGACTTTGATGGTGTTGGTGGTGGTGACCTCTTGGGCACTCAGGCCCGGACTGGCGAACGCCAGGGCCGCGAGTAGTCCAGGCGCCACCACAAGGGTGCGCAACCGGCCGGCATGCAGGCGATTGGGCTGGTGCATCAGGAACCCCCACTGAGGATTAGGTATTGCAGATTATAGGTCTTCGACGCGGATCATATCTGAAAATAATGACAATCGGTTGCGAACCTCTTCCTGGGTGATCTGCTCCAGGCGTTCCGTGGAGAACTCCTCCACGGTGAAACTGGCCATGACAGACCCCACCAAGGTCGCGTGTTTGAGGGCCGTCACGTCCGTCCGCTGGATCCAGGCGAGGTAGCCCAGGAACCCACCCGCGAAGGTATCGCCCGCCCCGGTGGGGTCGAAGACGGTTTCGAGGGGATAGGCCGGCGCCGCGAAGATCCCCTCGGGCGTGAAGAGGGCCACGCCATATTCGCCGCGCTTGACCACGAGGATGGTCGGCCCCAGTGCCTGGATCTTCCGGTAGGCCTTGATGAGGCTGTGCTCCTGGGTCAGTTCGCGGACCTCGGCATCGTTCACCAGGAGGATGTCCACCTCCCTGAGCACGGCTTCCAGGGCTGGACGGGCACCCCGGATCCAGTAGTTCATGGTGTCGAGGGCGATCCATTTGGGCCGCGTGACCATTTGGCGGACCACTTCCAACTGCAGTACCGGGTCGATGTTCCCCAGGAAGAGATACTCGGATTCCCGGTAGCCCAGGGGGAGATCCGGCCGGAAATCTGCGAAGACGTTCAGATCGGTGGCCAGCGTTTTCGCCTCATTGAGGTCGTAACCGTAGGAGCCCTTCCAGTGAAAGCTCAGGCCCTTGACCCTGGAGAGGCCCGCGAGATCAATGGGGCGGTGCTCGAAAACGCGCATCTGGTCGGGGCCGAAATCCTCGCCCACCACGGCCACGATGCGGATGGGATGGAAATGGCTCGCGCTGAGCGAAAAGTAGGTGGCGGAACCTCCCAGGGCATGCTCCCGCCGCCCAAAAGGGGTTTCCAGGTCATCGAAGGCCACACTGCCAACTGCCAATAGACTCATGGTCTGAACTCCAGAGCAATCATCTCGCCTCAGGGTTGGCGACTGGGGAACCGAGGTAGAGCAGCCAGGCCTGGGTTCCGCCCATGGGCACGGGCGCCTGGGCATAGCGGGCCACCAGCGGGGCCTGCCCTGAATCCAGCAGGTCCAGGAGGCCCTGGTGGAGCGCGGAATCCGGTCCCAAAGTCACCTGAAGGCTGCGCCAGTTCAACACCTTTCCGTCGCCCAGGCGGTCCTTGAGGCGCTCCATGGCATCGGACAGCGAATGCCCCCGGAGGTCCAGGGAGGCATCCACCTCGATGGCCATGCCCGCCGCCAATTGGAAGCGCAGGGGTTTGAGGGAGGCCGGAATAGGGGTCTCTGGTGAGGGTGGAACTTCCGGTCGGATGGGGGCCACAGGCTGCTCCGGCGGCGGCGGTGGCGGGGGGGCTGGCGGAACCATGGTCACGACGGGCGTCGGCAGGGGGGCAGGCCGGTCGGGGAGGCGCCTGGCCATGGGCTTCAAGCCCTTGAGATCCCTGACGGCTTCCTGGAAGGTCTCGGGGGCGGCCAGAGCGGTGGCCACCGGCTCCCTGGCGGGATCTGGGGGGATGGCAGGTTCAGCGGGGCGAGCGGCAGCTGGCTTCAAGCCCATGGCCGACAGGAAGACGGCATCCTCGTCTTCCATCTGGATGGGGCCGGTGGGTTTGACCACGGGCTTGGGCAGGACCCTGGGAGCCGGCGTGGGGGCCTCCGGGGCGAGCTGCTGCTTCAGTTTTTCCAGATCCTGCTTCCAAGCCATGAACCATCCGCCTTCCTGTCCAGAGTAGGCCATGACAGGCTCTGGCCAAAGCCCGCCGTTGCAAACCTGCACTGGTCCGAGGCAAAATGCCGCGACGCAAAAGAGTCTTCAACCTTGGACCGATCCATGGCATCCAAGGATTGACGCGCTTCTGCGTAAACTGGCACACCCTTGGCTCGTATCCCCTTTGTCCAACCTGGAGGTCCCTATGCGCCGAGCCGCATCCCTGCTCATGCTCCCCTTGATCGTGGTCTCAGGCTCTGCCCTGCGGGCCCAGAGCCCGCACCTGGGATTCAGCCTGAACCTGACGGCTCCCACCGGGGGGTTCGCAAGCACAACCTATCCCGCCTACACCTATCTGGATTTCCAGAACAACCCACAAATGGTCGCGCCCCAGAAGGAAACCTACGACCTGGGCGTGGGCGGCAGCTTCACGGTCAGCTTCCCCACGAACCGCAACCTGGCCCTGCGATTGAACCTCAGCGGGTCCTCAGAAAACGGCACCAATAGGGCGGCGGGCGAAGCTACCATCAACCTTCGACACTCGATTTTCAGCGTTGGTGGCGACCTGCAGATTTTCCCCCAAGGCACGGCCTTCCGCCATCGCGGGCTCTATTTTGTGGCCGGACTGGCCGCCGACTTCGAGCAGTTCGATCGCAGCTTCGGCGAAATCGGCTCTGGCTACTATTCCAACTACAACATCGATACCACCCACAAGAGCCGCATGGGCGGCAATGTCGGCATCGGCCACAGCTTTGGCCGCGACTCGGGGATGCGGTTCACGATGGAAGCCACCTTCCACAAGACCCTCACGGCCTATGACGTCAACGCGGGAGATCCCCCCAGCACCGATTTCATGAAATTGGCCTTCGGCTTCGTCTTCTAGATCCCTTTCCCACCAAGGAAATGGCCCCTTCCGGGGCCATTTCCTTGCTTGGAGGCACCCTCAGCCTTTCTTCGCGGCAGCCTTCTTCTTTTTCTTCGGCTTCACGGGTTCGCTGTCTTCTTCCTTGCCCAGCAGTCCGTTCACGAGGCGCGTCACATCCTTGTTGGCGGGGTCCAGCTTCTGCAGGCGACGGGCATAAGCGAGGCGCTCCGGCCGCGGGCGCGCATCATCAGCCTTCACCTGTTCGAGCTTTTCGGCCACGTAACGCGTGGAGCCCCCCGCTTCCTTGATTTCCGCCTTCTCTTTTTCGGCAAAGGCCTGCCAGTCGGCGTTGGTCTTGGTGGTGGTCTCCTTGGCCTGGCGAAGTCGGGTCAGGATGCCCTCGATGTCCTTGAGGGAGCGTTCGCTGTGGGCGATGGCGGCATTCTGTTCGTCCATGAAGATCTTCAATTGCTGCCGAAGTTTCACCTGTTCCCCGGTGAGGCCGGGGGCTTCGTCCAGCTCCTTGAGACGAGGGGCCTGCTTCGCCACGGCCCCTTGGAACTCACGCAGTTTGAGTTCGTGCTCCATCCGCGTCTTGGCCAACATGGGCTCGGCGGTGTTCAGGTTCTCTTCGGCGGTTGTCTGGGCCTTCTGGATATGGACGAGGGCATCCTCCCAACTGCCTTCGGACACGCAGGCCCGGGCGGCCAGTCCCCGGAGGGCCACGAGGGCATACATGTCGTTGTAGTCCGAAGGGTTCACCGTGAGCCCCTCGCGACCGAGCAGGGCTTCCACGCCTTTGCGGACCGTGGCGGCCTCGCCCCGTTCAATCTGGAGTTCCCAGGGGCCCCGCACCTCCTTGAAGCGATCGGTGAGGCTCTGCGCGCCCAGACTGGTGGCCAGGGCACAGGCAAACAGGAAACCGAAGCGAGTCATGGGCGCTCCCCTCTGAAACAAAGCGGATTTGGATAACTACTTCTTCGCGCCGCTCTTCTTCGCGGGTTTGGCTTCCTTGGTGAAGGCCTCCTTGCCGGCCTTCAGGTTGTCGAGTGCCTTCTGGGCACCCGCGTTGCCCGGATCAAGCACCAGGAGGCGGTTCAGGAAGGCAGCCTGGTTCTGGGGCGTACCCAGCTTGATGATGTTGTCGTGCGAGCGGAGGACGGCGTCCACCCAGTTCTTCTTGCCGACGAGCTTCACCTTCTTGATCACCTGGTCGGTGTTGAACTTGGTGATTTCATCGTTCTGGGCGGCCAGAACCTCCTTCGCCTTGGCGATGGCCTCGTCGGCAGACTTGACCATGCCTTCAACTTCCTTGCGGTTGTCCCCCAGCAATTTGGTGACCTTGGGCGCATTGGCGACGTTCTGTTTGTGCACTGGCAGGGCGGCGTTGATCTGGGCCAGTTCCTGCTCATCCGCCTGGGTCTGGGTGCCCTTGGCGTTGAACTCGTCGGCCTCTTTCTTGGCCAGTTTCCGCTTGCTGGTCTTGATCTCGTCGAATTCAGCCTTGAAGGCGGCGATCTTGGCCTCGAGCTCTTTCTTCCGGGGCTCATTCTTGGCTACGAATTCGCCAGAATCCTGGGCCACCTTCTTCCACTGTGCGGCAAGGGGCGCCTGGTACTTGTCCAGGTCGGCCAGGATGCCTCGCATGGCCTGGGCCCGTTTCTCATGGATCTCAAGGGCCTTTTCCCATTGACCGGCCTCCGAGGCCACGTTGGCCCAGAGCCGGTAGAGGGAGGCAAAGCCCTGGGCGTTGTCCAGGCTCTGGCCAATGGTCTTGGCATTGGCGGCATCGAAGACGGGCCGTTCGGCAGGGATCAGCTCCTGCATCTTGGTCATGGCCTCCTGGGGCTTCAGGTCCTTCAGCAACTGGTTGATGCCCGGGAGCTCGGTGTTGAACCGCTTGACGAGATCGGTGTTGGCCGGGGCCTGGGCGAGCAGGGCGACCGTGGGGAAGAGCAGGAAAGGCATCAGGCGCATGGGCACTCCAGAAAAGTCCAAGTCCAGGGTAGCGAAAAGGCCGGGAGGGGGTGTCTTTCATCGCGAAGTTGTGACGGGATCAACCCGCGGTCCGCTTCTCCTCGAGTTCCAGCCACTCCAGTTCCAGGACTTCCAGTTCGGCCTGGGCGGTGTCCCGATCCTTCAGGGTCTGGTGGCCAGGGCTGTCGGAACGGAGGAAGGTCCTGGGATCAGCCAGGGCCGCATCGAGCTTGGTAATCTGGCGGTGAAGATCAGCCAGAGTCTGGTCGACCTCCGCGAGGCGACGCTGCTCTTTCTGTGAGAGTCCCGCCTTCCGGGGCCTGCCCGCCTCGGTGCGGGGAGCCGGGCGCGTCACCTCGGCCTTGGACGGCTCCTGGGCCGCGGCGCGGGCCTCCCTCAGGCTGCGCACGGTGGAAGGTGGCCCTTCGTAGAGTTCCCAGCGCGGGGAGCCCCGCTCATTCCAGGCCAGGGTGTGCGTGCTCACCTGATCCAGAAAGAAGCGGTCATGGCTCACCAGGACCAGGGTGCCGGTGAAGCCCTGCAGAGCCTCTTCGAGGTTCTGCAGGGTGGGGATGTCCAGATCGTTGGTGGGTTCGTCCAGCACCAGGAGATCCGAGGGGTTGAGCATGGCCCTGGCCAGCAGCAGGCGGTTGCGCTCCCCGCCGCTGAGCGTGGAAGCCGCGCGGGCCTGCTCATCCACGGGAAAGCCGAAACGGGTGAGGTAGACGTGGGCCAGCATGGTGCCGTCGCCGTTCCCCACGACGGCGGCGCGGTCGGCCAGGTTGTCGAGGATGCTGCGGGTGGTGTCGAGCTCACCCCGGCCCTGGGAGATGGCCGTCACGGCCATTTTCGGATGCCGGCTTATCTCACCGGCCGTGGGCTCCAGTTCCCCCAGCAGCACTTTCAGCAGGGTGGACTTGCCACAGCCATTGGGTCCCAGGAGAGCGATGCGCATGCCACGCTGCAGACTGAGGTCCAGATTCCCGAGCAGCTCCGGACCGCCGGGGTAGGCGAAGCCGATTCCTTCGGCCCGGATCAGGGCATCACTGCGGTTGCCTCCGGCCGCGAAGGCCAGGCCCTCCCGGGCTTCCAGCCGGGTGCGATCGTCGACGGTGTCCTTCAGGTCCAGCACGATCTGGATCCGCAGTTTGGACTTGCGGGTGCGGGCCTTGGCGCCCCGCCGCAGCCAGGCCATCTCCCGCCGCAGGCGATTCTGCATGTGTTCCGTGAGACGGGATTCCCGGAATTCCCGGTCGGACTTCTCCAGCAGGTAGTCGCTGTAGCCACCTTCGTAGCTCCGGAGGGCACCGGCGTCCAATTCCAGCATCCGGGTCACCACCGCATCCAGCAGGTGGCGGTCGTGGGTGATGAGCAGCAGGGCGCCTTCATAGGCCTGGAGCCAGGCTTCGAGCTTTTCCACCTGGTCCGGATCGAGGTGGTTGGTGGGTTCGTCCAGCACCAGCACATCGGGTTCCTTGAGCCAGGCCTGGGCCAGGGCCACGCGCTTGCGCCAACCACCGGAGAGCGTTTCCACCTCGGCGTCCAGGTCCTCGAGGCCCCAGGTGGTGGCGGCCGTCTTGAGCCGTGGGGCCAGATCCCAGCCCCATCGCCCCAGCTGGTGCTCCACGTTTTGCAGTTCGTCAAAGAGGCGGGCCTCCGTCTGGTGGGATGCGCCGTGGAGAAGGTCGTGGATCTGCTGATGGCGATCCAGCAGGGTGGCGTGATCCGCCAGGGCCGCCTCCAGGGCCTGACGGACGGTGGCTCCGGGCGTGAAATGGGGTTCCTGGCTGAGCCGGGCGATGCGCAAGCCCTGAGTGACCACCACCTCCCCCGAGTCCGGGGATTCATCCCCGGCAAGCAGGCGGAACAGCGTGCTCTTGCCTGTGCCGTTGCGGCCGATGAGGCCCACTTTCTCGCCCTGGAAGAGACCGAGGCTCAGTCCGTCCAGAATGGCTGTCGCGCCATATCGTTTCGTGACATTGATCAAACTCAAGGCAATGGAAGGCAAGAATGGCTCCTACGACCTTTCAGAATCCCATGGATGAGGGGATCCTTGCCCTCAAAGTGATCTGAGGTAGCCATGTCCCTCCAGGAAGAACTCCAGATGTCCAAGCTGCCGGCGCCCGGCGTGCAGCTGATGCTGCAGCTGATGCTGACGCGCGAAGCGGTGGTGCACGTGCAGGAGCGGCTCTTCGAGGCCCATGGGCTGACGATCCAGCAATACAACGTGCTGCGCATCGTGCGGGGCGGACCCACCAAGGGCCATCCGATCTACGAAATCGAGCGGCGCATGATCTACCGTTTCGCCAACGTGACCCGCCTGGTGGACCGCCTGGAACTCCAGGGGCTGCTCAAGCGGGTGGCGGATCCCAAGGACCGGCGCGTGAGCCGGGTGGTCATCACGCCCAAGGGGCGGCGCCTTATGGAGCGGCTGGACGAGCCGGTGCACTCGATGGCGACGCGGTTGACCAGCTGCTGCAGCGAGGCCGAGTGCCTGGACCTGGCCGACCATCTGGAGCGCCTACGCGATCACTGCACCCAGCAGGATGGCGTTCAGGAAGAACTGGCCGGGGCCATCAGCTGATCCAGCAGGTCGAAGGCCTCGTGCTCAGACACGGCCTCCACCTGAAGCCACCGGCCCCCGCCCAGGTCGATCCAGACCAGGCGTGAACTGGCGATCCACCATCCGGGCCGGAGCGTGCGCGCGCCAGCCAGGTGCACAGCGCCCTTCAGTTGGCCCTCGCCAGGCCGAGTGACGGCCTGGACCCGCCAGGGCCCCCCTTTGGCCGCACGGAGGTGGAGCACGCCGTGCTTGAGCACCCAGCGTCCACCGGGCAGGCGCAGCTGCATGCCGCCGGGCCCGGTGATCTGGTCCCCCTTGACGGCCAGGGCCTCCTCCCCCACCGGCACCCAGCGGACGCCGGCAAGATCACTGGCTGCACCCTCCCAGGCGACGCTCCCCAGGTCCGCCAGATCCGTGTCGCCCAGCTTGATGCGCAGGGCCGAGGCCGGCGCCTGGTCAAAGGTCGGATCGATGGGCACCCAGCGGTTCTGCAACCGGACCTCCACCCAGAAGTGAAGTCCCAACACTTCGCCCAGACCCACCCAGCCGGTGACGCCGCGGGCGGGAACGCCCAGCCGTCTCAGCAGGGCCACGGCCAGAACACTGTGCTCGGTGCAGTCCCCCCGCGGATTGCGGCAGACCTCCAGGGCTGACGCGAAGCCCACCGTGTAGTCCTTGTCGGTGATCCAGTCGAACACAAAGGTGTTCACCCGTTTCGCGAGCTCCCAGCGCGACAAGCCCGGTGGCAGGTTCATGCGCCGGAGCAGCCCATCGAAGGCCGGATCCTGGAACGAGACCAGCTGACTGGGGGCCAGGTACCGGGCTTCTGCGGGGTCCGGAGCGCCCTGGATCGGTGGCTGGGCCGCTTCGGTCGCGGTGGGCGGCGTGGCGCGTCGCAGCCGCCACAGCCCCTGGGGCAGCCGGGTCTGCTGGGCGTCTTCCGGAAGGTCGGGCGCGGGACCCACCGCCCGCAGGGTGAGTTCGTAGAGCCATGGCTGGAACGGATGCGGCGGCAGCTGTTGGAGGGTCCGTTCGAAGAAGCCCTTGTCGGCTGCGCTGGCCAGGGTCGGTGCGGGCAGATTGGACCGCTGGGTGATGAGGACCAGACCACCCAGTTCGGTGCGGGTACGCAGCTCACCGGCGCTGGGCGAGATCCAGACTTCCACCGGGGCGCTGTAGGTGCCCTGGCGCTCCTGGCCCGTGAAGCGGACGGCGTCGGGATAGCCGGGCAGGGGGGCTGGTCCCTGGGGTTCGAGCAGGAGGGTGCACCATTGCTGGATGGGGAAGGAGAAGGTGACCGCCTGGACGGGATGCGCCGTCCTGGCCGCCTCCTTCAACCTTGCCTCCAGCTCATCGGGCCAGAGGATCGCCCCATCGGGGACTTCCTTCTGAACTGCGGGCCCGTGGGTGGGCTGGATGGACAGGGTGTGTGGCAACCGGGGAGACCATTCGGCGCGGCCCTCGTAGGGTTCGGCGGAAAGCTGCAGGCGCCAGGTGAAGGTCAGCTGGCCATCAGGGGTCCGGCGCGCCGTCTCATTCACTTCCTGCCGGATTTCCTGGTTCAGGCGGGACACGACCATCCACTCGTGGGAGTGGATTTCCTGGTTGACGCCCACCTGGCGCATCTCGACCGAGGTGCCGCCAACCTCCTGCCCACCCAGCCACTGGCGGGAGAGCCTGGTCCCGGTTGCCTGCCCCAGCAGGGCCAGGCAGGAAAGGGCCAGAACAAACCAGGGGGATGCGCGCATCCCCCCAGTCTAGCGACCTATGGGCGCCCGGTCGGATTCAGCCCAGGCCCTGCGTTCCTGGATCGGTGGCGCAGGTGTTCGCGCAGTTCGGTGGCTTTGGCCCGCTGCTCGGGGCTGAGCACCGCCTGCACCTCCAGCCGGAGGGAGCGCTGCGCCAAAATCAGGTCAAAGCGGGCGGCGGCGGCCTTGTCGTACAGGGCACGGAGCCGGGGTTCGGGCGTGGCGGCGTCCTGGAGGGCGGTCCGCAGGTCGATCCGCGCATGCTGCACGGCGTCCCGGCGCAGGATCAGGCCGGGGTGATGCTTGGCCCTGATGCCCTGAATGCTGGCCTTCTGGACTTCGGTCAGTTGCAGGGCCTGGGCGATCCGTTCCGGGCGGGGGTCGGGCCGGGAATCAGGCCGGAAACCGCGATCTGGTCCGGGTTGGGCCGCCAGCGGGAGGGTGAGCAATATGAGCAGCAAGGTCGAGCCGAGCAGGGCTTTCATGGGTGTCTCCTCAGAAGGGTGGTTCACCGCTTTCATCCCTTGAGACCCGGCCGGAGCCATGAGGTTGAATCCGGTCAGAATGAAGCCGTGCTTCGCACCCATTCGGCCATCGTCCTGAAAGCCGTGCCCTACGCCGAGGGCGGGGCCGTGGTGTCCTTTCTTTCCGAACACGGCGAACGGCTATCGGGGGTGGCCAAGGGCGTGAAGAAGCCCACCGCCAAGTGGGTGGCGGCCTTTGAACCGATGAGCATGGTGCGGGTGAGCTTCTTCGGTAAGGAACACACTGAATTGAAGCGCGTGACCCGCTGCGAGCTGGCCTTCAGCCCCCTCACCCTGGGCCACCTGGCCTCGAGTCTGGTGATGGCCTGCCTGGCTGACCTCTTCGATCGGGTGGCCCGGGAAGGCGTGGAGGACGACCGCCTCTACCGCCTGCTCAGCGCCTGCGGCCGGGCGCTCAAGAGCGACCCGGACAACGCCCTGGGCATCCTGGCCTACGCGGAGCACTGGCTGCTCCACTGCATGGGCCTGCTGCCCCATCCCCGCACCTGTGGCCGATGCGGGAACGCCACCGCGCCCCTGGTCCTGCTCAGCCCAGAGCATGGCTGGTGCTGCTCGGACTGCACGCCGGTGGATTCCATGGAGGCGCTGCCCAAGGGGAGCCGGGAGCACCTCCGACGCCTGCGGACCGGGGGCGGGGACGCTGCCCCGAAGGTGGACCCCACCGACGCGGCGCAGGTGGCGGTCACCGCGCTCCTCCGGGCCAGGCTGCTCCAGGAGCTGGGGGGAGGGCTCCGCAGCTACGACGTGCTCTGGCGTACCCTGTGAGGCGACCCATGCACTGATTCTTGCCTCCCGGACCCGCCCGGCCGATGGGATCCCATGGCTGAGGAACAGGACATGAGTCCGCACAAACCCATTTGGAAACAGGCTGCGGAGTCCAGGACCGTGGTGAACCTGCTTCTCCTCGCCTGTCTCGGCGGGGTGGCCCACGTCCTGTTCCGCCACGCCGGTGCCCTCAATCCCGCGGAGGGAGCGGTTCTGATCATGGCCACCGCGGCTTTGCTGTGGACCGGCCTGGCCTGGTGGGATTGGCATCGGGGGCTGGCCCAGGAAGGGCCGCTCCTGGACTGGGTGGAACAGATCCGCCGAGGTGACCGGAGGTCCTTGCAGCCGCCGGAAGGGCTACGGGAGCGGGATCGCCAGGTGGTGGAGGCGCTGAATGCGGTGATTGGCGACGTGCAACAGGGCCAGGCCGACCTCGCTGGATTGCGACAAGCCGTGGCGCGGGAGTGGTGGGACCTGGATGCCCTCCTGGAGGCGATCCAGCAACACCATGCCGTCGCGGTGACGACCCGGGTCCAGAGTGGGGCGCGGCTGGAGTCCCTGGGACGGGAACTGAAGGCCATTCTTGAGGACACCCTCGGTCTGGACCAGATCGAGTTGAACCATCGCCTGCGGGCCGATCAGCATCGGTTCCAGGCGCAGGCCTTCCAGGCCACCCTCGGCCAGGTCCGGTCAGGATTCGAGCAGTTCGAGAATCTGCTGGAAGAGTTGCGCGATTCCTTCCCCCGATTGCGCCGTGAGGAAGAATCCCTGGGGTTCTTGGCCGATGCGGGGCTCCGGCAGGGTGCCCGACTCGGACTGGTCGTGAAGGGGCTGGTGGCCCACACGCCGAAACTCGTGGATGAAACGCAGGCGCGCATCGAATGGCTGCGCCAGTTCCGGCAGGCGGCCGATGGGGTGCGGGACCAGACCGAGGCCCTGGCCCGTCGTCTCGAGGGCTTCCGCGAGGAGGCGCAGGCACGCATCCGCTCCTTTGCGGGCGCGCAGGGTTCCATGAAGGGACTTGATCATGTGGCGCAGCAGACCGGCCTGTTGGCGGTGAATGCTGCCATCCTCGCCCAGCAGGGCGGGGGCAGCACCGGGCTGTCGGCCATTGGCGGGCGCCTGCGCACCCTGGCCGATCAGACGGCGGAAGGCGCCTCCGCCATGGAACGGACCATGGATGCCTACCAGGCGGGTCTGGGCCGGGAAACGGCGGGGCTGTGGGATCTCCAGGAAATCGCCCAGCACCTGGTGGAGGGCGTTCAGGAACTGCTGCGGACGGTAGGGCGTCTGGACCAGCAGGGCGAGGATCTGGAACGCGCCCTGGAAACCCATCTGGGGCTGGTGGACCAGGTCCGCCAGGCCTCGGAACGTGCCGAGCTATCCCTGCATGAAGTGGGGGAAAGGGCGGGCGCTCTGGAATCGGCCCTCGTCCGGCAGTGGGGGGTGGAAGCCAAGCTCATGCCCGAACGGGAGCGACTCGCCCGCCAGGGGGCGCGGCTGACGGAGGTCGGGGTCGAGTTGGCGCTCATCAGCCAGAAGAATATCGATGAAGTGTGGGACATCCTCGCCCGCCATCAGGAGATCCGGAAGTCGGAGGCCTATCGCCAGATCACCTCGGCGGAACTGCCCCGGATGCTGGTGCAGTCAGGGGCCGCGGAGTTGGACTGGAACCGCATCGCCTGGGCCCGGGCGCAACGGCGCGGGAGGCTCACCGAAGCGATCGCAATCCTGCCGCCCCTGGGTCGGCCTGATCCGGCTGGGGGCCTGCGGCTGCTGCTCCTGGGGCAGGATGCCCTGGGTGGGCCCGAACCGTCCGCCCTGGAAGCCTGTACCTGCGATGCGACGGGCCGGATCTGGAACCTCCAGATCCTGGGTTCGCTCCGGACTGAAAGCCATCGTCTGGCCCTGTTGGAACTGTTGAAGGCGAGCCCCCTCACGGCCTGCCTGCCTGGGGTGGACATGCGCATTTCTCCAGAGGGCGCTCAGCTCAGGCTGCCTTCGCCCTACCCCGGGTTGCCCGGATTTCTGGCGGGGCTGGAGCTGGAGCTGCCCGTGGAGCCCGGGCTTTGGGGCCATGCCTTCCGTCCCGTGACGCCCCGGACTGCCGCCATCCAGCGGCTGGTCTGGATCGGACCCGAGTCCGGTGGCGGGATGCACAATCACAGCCTTCGCCTCATCCATGCCTGGGTGAAGGATGAACCCCAGCATGAGTGCTTCCTGCCCTGGCTACCCTACCCGGGCCACCGGCCGGCCTCCTGTCCGTTGCCGGAGGACCACAGCATTCCCGAGGAACTGACGGAGCTATCCCCAGTGCGCTGTCTGGGGCTGGGTGCCGAACCGACGCTGTTGTTCCCCCTACGGGACCGGTTGCTGGGGGCTGGCGCCACCGAGGACCTGGGGGGAATGACGCTCTGCGCCATCAGCGTCGGCCAACCCCACCCGGCCGCTTTGCTGCTGAGGCTTTTCCAGCAGGGCGCTGACCTGGGAGAGGCCTTTCACCCGGACCTCGTGCCCTATCAGATTCGGCTGCGGGAGGAAGTGCTGGGCGGCTCCACCGGGGATCCCTACTGCGCTGGCTGGTCCATGCTTGAAGACTTGCAGCGCGAGGGCTGGGTGATGCCCCTGCCCTGAGGTGCTACCGTGGACCTGTGGATCAGGGCGTCGCTGTCCGCAAGGGCAGAGGAAAGTCCGGGCTCCATAGGGTGCTGGGCCTGGTAACACCAGGGCGGGGCGACCCGACGGAAAGTGCAACAGAAAACAAACCGCCGATGGCCGTGAAAGCGGATCAGGCAAGGGTGAAACGGTGGAGTAAGAGCCCACCGCCGGACTGGCAACAGGACGGGCACGGCAAACCCCCCAGGGAGCAAGACCAAATAGGCCGGCGCACCGCGCAAGCGGCGAGGGTTGACCCGACCGAGCCGGCGGGTAGGTCGCACGAGGTGGCTGGCGACATCCATCCCAGAGGAATGACGCTCCACGACAGAACCCGGCTTACCGATCCACCACGGCCTCCGAAAGGGGGCCGTGCTTTATTTTCTCCGGGGGTTCCACGCTCCGCTGCGCTGCGCGAACACCCCCGGACCCCCACGCTCGGCCCGGCGGAGCCGGGCTTCGCTGGAATTCTCCGGGGGGAGGCTCCGACTCCGCGACGAAGGAGCGGGAGTAGCCTCCAGTGGCGGCCACGCCAGGCGGAGGGCGCTGCGCGTCTCCAGGTGACGCCACGCGATGCTTGAGCTACTCTCTGTCTTGTTTCCTGAGTAGGCCTCTGACCAGCTACCGACATGTCCGCAGCAACGCGCCTGGAATTGGCGCGATGGCCTCGCGCCTCGGCTGAACCAAGGGCGCTTTCTCGATGGACCGCCGACGAGCGGTTGGCCTTGCCTTCTTTTCCGGAGTTCCCCATGTCCCATGATTTCCTCGCCCTGGTGCATCGCCTGGAGCGCGCCCAGGCCTTTCAAAACGAACGTTTCAATGAGGCCGCTGGTGGCCACAGCCTGCCCCTGGGCGGTGGCTTCGCCCATTTCCGGGGGGTGGGCCATCCCTTGAACCAGGCGTTGGGCCTGGTGGAGCCCATCTCTGAAGGAGACCTCGCCGCAATGGAGGCCTTCCTGGGTGCGCCGACGGTGCTGGAGTTGAGCCCCGGCGCCGATCCCTCCCTTTGGGCCATGCTGGCGGAGCGGGGTTATCGGCTGCAGCAGTTCCAGCAACTCTGGATTCGTGCATTGGCGAATGCCGCAGAGGCTCCCACGACAGCCCAGGTCCGGTTGGCTGAGCCCAGCGAGGCGGATCTCTACAATCGGATCGTCTGTGCGGGTTTCCTGGAGCGCGATGATTGGCGCGACCTGGAGCCGCCCTTCCGCCTCTCCCTCGCGGTGCGGGATGCCTGGGGCTTCCTGGCCTTCGTGGATGGCGAACCCGCCGGGGGTGGCATGCTGGGCCTCGTGGACGGGGTGGCCTTGCTGTCGGGCGATGGCGTGCCCCCGCGGCACCGGGGCCAGGGCCTGCAGAAGGCGCTCATCCAGGCCCGTCTGGCCTTCGCGCGGGCGCGGGGCTGCGATGTGGCCTGCGCCTCCACGGCCCCGGGAACCGCCAGCCAGCGGTCCTATGAGGCCTGCGGCTTTCGCGCCGCCTATCCCAAGGTGGAGATGGCCCGAGGCTGACGATCCCCGTGTGCTAACAGTCCCAGTGCGATAGTGGGGGATGCGCCGCCCAGCACCCCCCACTGCCGCCCTGCTCGTGACGGCCCTTGCCTTCCACGTGGACACGCTGCTCTACTACCTGCTGGTGCCGCTGCTGCCGCGCTACGCCAGGGACCTGGATCTGAACCCCATGAAGGTGGGCATCCTCTTCGGCAGCTATGCGGTGGCCCTGCTGTTGGCGACCTTCCCGGTGGCCGTGCTGACGGACCGCTACGGTCGCCGCGCGCCCATGCTCTGGGGACTGGCTGGCCTCGCTGCGACCACCCTGGTGTTCGCGGTGTCCAAGCAGTACTGGCTGCTGGTGCTCGCCCGGTCTCTCCAGGGAATAGCGGGGGCGGCCACCTGGCTGCCGGGCATGGCGCTGCTGGCGGACCACTTTCCCAGCGAAGGCCGGGGCCGGGCCATGGGCACAGCCTTCGCCGCCGCGAACATGGGCGTGCTGCTCGGTCCGCCCCTGTCCGGGCTGCTTGATCAGCACCTGGGCCCGTCGGCGCCCTTCCTGCTCGGGGCGGGATTGGTGGCCGTGGATGCCGCGGGACGGGTCTTCCTGTTGCCGGAAGTCGAACCCGTGCGTGGGCCGCGCCTGCCCTTCCGACAGTTGCTGTCCAATCCTATCATCCGGCTTTTCGCCGGGGCCATGGCCCTGGGATCGGCTCTCTGGGGCCTGCTGGAATCCACCTTGCCGCTGGATCTGGATCACCGCTTCGCCCTCAGCCCCGCCCTGATCGGCCTCTGTTTCGCGGCCATGGCTCTGGCCCACACCCTCACCTCACCGCTCATGGGCCAGCTGTCCGATCGCATGGGCCGGGTGAAGGTGTTGCGGATGGGGCTCCTGCTGTGCCTGCTGCTGCTGCCGCTGCCAGCCCTGCTGCCTCGGCCCTGGCTGGTGGTGCTGGCCATGATGGGGCTAGGCGGCACGGCCAGCTTCGTCATGAGCCCCTGTTCGCCTGCGGTGGCGGACCAGGTGGAGCTCTTAGGCAGCCAGAGCTTCGCCTCGGCCTTCTCCATCCTGAACCTCGCCTATTCCGTGGGCCTCATGCTCGGCCCCCTGCTGGGCGGCGCCCTGGTGCAGGGCCTGGGCCTGCCCATCGCCCTGGGCATCTGCGGGCTCGGGTTCGGCGCCTACCTGTTGGCCACGCGCAGGGTCACGGCCTGATGCAGCGGTATATCCAGCGTTCGGCCAAGGGCTCCCAGGGGCGCCCGTCCAACCCCCCGTAGACGGCGATGGCTGTGAAACCGGCGTCCCCAAGGCACCGACGAACCTCCTCGTCGGTAGGGATCCAGATGTCGTGCCGGAACTGTTGGCCCTGGCAACGCCGTTCGGTCTGGATGCGCCGCCGCTGAGGATCCCAGGTGGCCCGTTCCTGATAGCCATCCTCCGGAAAATCCAGCCAATAGCCCTCCACGTCGACCACCGAGGCACAAAGATGCTCACGACCGATCAGATCCAGCAGAAGGACGCCGCCCGGACGGAGCACGCGGGCGAACTCCGTCAACTGCCGGAGGTTCTCCGCGACGGTGGCGAAATAGCCCCAGCTGGTATAGGCGCAGAAGACGCCATCAACCGTGGCGGAACGGAAGGGAAGGGCACGGAAATCCAGGCGGACCAGGGGCGCGGGGTGCTCGCATTGATGGCGCCTGAGGTTCAAGCGGCTCAGGTCGCCCCCGACCACCTCGTGACCGCGCTCCCGCAGGTGGGGGTGGAGCCGGCCCCAGCCACAGGGCAGATCGAGGACGCGACTCCCAGGTGGCAGATCCAGCAGCGCAGCGAGGGCTGGGCCCTCGATGGCGGCTTCCGCCTCCTTGTCCTTGTAGATCGTGAAGTAGGCGGGATGGTCAAAATCCCAGGCGAACCAGTCCATGCCTGAAGTGTGGCAGGAGGACACTCACTCTTCGGTTTCCGCCTTCACCAGCTTCACCTGGGGAATGGTCGGAGGCGCCGTGGGGCCGCCCTTCCACACATAGCGGGTGCCACGTTTCTGGCCCTTCTTGGCGATGAGCTTGGCCTCTTCCAGTTCCGTAAACAGCCGGCGGAGGGTGGCCGGGGCCCAGTCGCATTCCTTGAGGCCCAGGGCCATCTGGGCCTCGAAGCTGCTCAGGGAACCCTTGTCCTCCAGGGCATCCATGAGTGACTGCTTCATCTCCTCGAGTTCGGGTTTGGAGCGACGGGCCTTGGTCTTGAAGGCCGGCTCTGGAACCTGGGCGGCCACGGCGGCCGAGGGCCTGGGAACCACCACGGGGTTGGCAACGGGTGTGGGCGCCTGCGACTGGATGAGCAGGCCGTCGAGATAGATGTCCCCAAGTTCGGGGCGGAAGAGCACCACGATGGAACCAGGAGCCATGCCTTCGTGCTGCAGAGCTGTGATGACGCGCTCGCCGATTCTCGACTTCTGGTCGGCGGAGAGGTTCAGGGATTCGATTACGACAACAGCCATGGATGCTCCACTATGTATACGAGAGTTTTATATTACGCTTGATATAAGCAATTGTAAAACAGGATTTCGTCCCAGTTCGGTTAGACTTCCCGGCGAGGATGCCATGCGCAAGCCCAAGATCGAACGACCTGAAGAGCAACAACGCTTCGAAACCTTTCTGCGTTCCCGTCAGCTGAAGCTGACCGGTGAACGCCTGGAACTCGTCGAGGAAGTGTTCAGCCACCCCCATCATTTCGACGCGGACCAGCTGCACATGGCGTTGAAGCAGAAGGGCAAGGCCATCAGCCGGGCCACGGTCTACCGCACCCTGGACCTGCTGGTGCAGTGCGGCCTGGTGCGGAAGAGCAGCTTCGGGGATCAACACGCGCACTACGAGGCCGTTCACAGCGACGAGCACCACGACCATCTGATCTGCCTGAACTGCGACGCCATCATCGAGTTCTATCGGGCCGACCTGGAGGCCCTCCAGGAGCAGATCTGCCGGGAGTTCGGCTTCAAGCCCATGCACCACAGCCATCAGATCTTCGGCCTATGCAAGGCCTGCCAGAGCCTGGAGACCAACGAGTCCGAGCTTGCGCATCGGTTGAGCCAATTGAGTACCTGATATTCTCCGGGGGTTCCGCGCTGCGCGCATACCCCCGGGCCCCCGCACAGAAGTCCGGCAGAGCCGGACATCTGTATTCTCCGGGGGTTCCGCGCTGCGCGCATACCCCCGGGCCCCCGCACAGAAGTCCGGCAGAGCCGGACATCTGTTTTGCTTCACTGCTTTGACTGGGGAAGATGGCTGACAGGGCTGCGAGGCGTTAGGCTGATCCATGGCCAAATTGACGCTCCAGGATCTCCAGCGACTTCCCAAGACGGATCTGCACGTTCATCTCGACGGGAGTCTGCGCATCCCCACCATCCTCGACCTGGCTGAGCAGCAGAAGGTGAAGCTGCCCGCCGATTCCGTCGATGGGCTGCGGCCCTTCGTGGAGGTCGGCGACGACTGCAAGTCGCTCGTGGACTACCTGCGGGCCTTCGACGTGACCCTTTCGGTGATGCAGACCTACGAAAGCCTGGTCCGCACCTCCTTCGAGTTGGCGGAAGACGCGGCCCTGGAGAACGTGCGCTACCTGGAAGTGCGGTACAGCCCCATCCTCCACCAGCAACAGGGCCTCACCATGCACGCCATCGTGCAGGCCGTGCTGGAGGGACTGGCCCAGGCGGAACGAAAATACAACATCAAGACCGGCGTCATCCTCTGCGGCATGCGCCACATTTCTCCGGACATCTCGCTCCGCCTGGCCGACCTCACGGTGGCCTTCAAAAATAAGGGCGTGGTGGGTTTCGATCTGGCGGGCGCCGAGGAGAACTTCCCGGCCAAGCGCCACAAGGACGCCTTCGGCCGCGTGCTCCAGAACAACATCAACTGCACCCTCCACGCCGGCGAAGCCTACGGGCCTGAGAGCATCCACCAGGCCATTCATCTCTGCGGTGCCCACCGCATCGGCCACGGCGTGCGGCTCATCGAGGATGGGGATCTGCTGAACTACGTGAACGATCACCGCATTCCGCTGGAATGCTGCCCCTCCAGCAATGTGCAGACCAAGGCCGTGAAGAAAATGGCGGACCATCCGATCCGGCTGTTCTACGACCTGGGCCTGCGCGTCACCGTGAACACCGACAACCGCATGGTCACGAATACCTCCGTGAGCCGGGAATTCCAGGTGATCCACGAGGAGCTGGGCTTCAGCCTCGAGGAGATCAAGGAAGTCATCATCATGGGCTTCAAGAGCGCCTTCCTGCCCTACGCCCTCAAGCGGGCGCTGTTGGCAGAGGTGGTGCACGAGTTGAAGGCCTTCAAGCCCGGTAGCCTGGAAAGCAAAAGGGAACAGCTTTGATGCTCGAGCGCTTCGCCGACTACCTCGACCGCCACGCCAAAGTGCTGCTCACCACCCATGAGAGCCCCGATGGGGATGGCGTGGGCGCGGCCATCGCCCTGGCGGCCCACCTGAAGGCGATGGGCAAGCAGGCGCGCATCGTCGTGACGCCAGCCCTGCCTGAGAACCTGCGCTTCCTGGATCCCGAGGGCTGGGTCGAGGCCTTCGAGCCGGGCGGCCAGCACCGGGAGCTGGCGGCCTGGCCCGATGCCTGGCTGCTCATTGACGCCTCGGAGCCCCATCGAATGGGGCCGCTCTTCGCCCTCTTCCAGACGACCCATGCCGCCCGGGCCTGCCTCGATCACCACCTCAAGGACGCGCCGCAGGGCTTCGACGCCGAGTTCACGGATCCCACCGCCAGCGCCAGCGCCGAGCTGGTCTACGACTTCGTGCGACCCCGGCAGTTGGGGGATTTGCCGCCGGTGATGGCCCAGGCGCTGTATGCGGGCCTGGTGAGCGACACGGGCAACTTCCGGCACTCCAACAGCACCGCCAAGGTTCATCGGGCCGCGGCGGACCTCATTGCCCAGGGCATCCATCCCGCGCGCACCTTCAATGCCCTGTACCAGACCGCTACGCCCGCCAAATTGCGGCTCTTCGGGCGCGCCATGGGCGCGCTCCAGCTGCGGGACGGCGGCCGCTTCGCCTACGTGGCTGTGACGGCGGCGGATCTTGCGGCCTGTGGCGCCACCTACGAGGACCTGGACGATCTGGTGGAGGAACCCCGCAAGTTGATGGGCGTGGAAGTGGCTGCTCTGTTTTCGGAAACCTCCGATGGCCGGGCCAAGGTCAGCCTCAGGTCCCGGGAGCGGGTCGACGTGAACGCGGTCTGCCGTCAGTTCGGCGGCGGGGGCCACCGCCTCGCCTCCGGCGCCAAGGTCTCCCAGACGCTGGACACTTTTATCGCCCAGGTGGAGGCCGCCGTCCTGGAACAAATTGGTCGAGATTTTGTCTAGATCATAATTTAGACGATAAAGGTTGCCCCCGGGACGCCCTCGCGTCAGACTGATGCTTCCTTCGAGCGGCATCCAACGGACGACCGCACCCCTCCACGGATCCCCATGTCCCCCAAAGAACCCAGCAGCGCCCCTAAGCTCGAACTCTTCTGCAAGCTGCAGGCGGAAAAGGTGCCCTTCATCGCCAAGGCCAGCGTCCCGTCCATTTTCGGGAAGTTCATGGTCTATGGCTTCCTGGAACACGCCACCGGCAAGGAGCACCTGGCCATCGTTGCCGGTGAGATCGACGCCCGCCGCCGGATTGCCGTGCGCATCCACTCCGAGTGCTGGACCGGCGATGTGCTGGGCAGCCTGAAGTGCGACTGCCGCCAGCAGCTGGAAGAGGGCCTCCGGCACGTGGCCGAGCATGGGGGGATGGTGCTGTATCTGCGCCAGGAGGGCCGCGGCATCGGGCTTCTGAACAAGCTCAAGGCCTACGCGCTGCAGGAGCAGGGGCTCGATACGGTGGAGGCCAACCACTCTCTGGGTTTTCCGGACGATCTGCGCACCTACGATTGCGCCGTGGAGATGCTGAAGTTCTTCGGCATCAAGCACGTGAAGTTGCTCACCAACAATCCCCGGAAGATCGGCGCCCTGGAGGATGCGGGCATCGAGGTGGACCGGGAGCGCCACCAGCTGGCCTCCAACCCGCTGAACCTCCGCTACCTCAAGACCAAGGCCCGCAAGAGCGGCCACATGCTGGATTTCGAGGAAGAGGCGCTCTAGGGGCTGGTGGGCTGTTGGCTACCGGCTATGGGCAGGCGGGTGCCAGCTTTTCCTGACAGCTGAGAGGCGATAGCTGATAGCAATAGGTATGCTCGCACCCGTTTCCGACCAGACCATCTACGACATCTCCCACGTCATCCAGCTCTCCGTGGCGCCGGTATTCCTGCTCACGTCCATCGGCACCATCCTGGGCGTGCTCTCCACGCGCCTCGCCCGCATCGTGGACCGGGCCCGGGCCCTGAAAGAGCGCCTCGAGGACGCCCCGGAAGCCAGGGCGCTGCTCATCCATGCGGAAATGCGCACCCTGGCCCAGCGCCGGCATCTGGTGAACCTGGCCATCACCGCCGGGGTCACCGCGGCGCTGCTGGTCTGCGTCAGCATCGCCACGGTGTTCCTCGGCGCCCTGATGAAGGCCAGCGTGGCCATGGTCGTGGCCTCGCTGTTCATCCTCGCCATGGCCGCCTTCGTGGCGGCCCTGGTGGCCTTCCTGCGGGAGATCCTCCTCGCCGCCCGGAGCCTGGATCTGGTCTAGAGGCTCTTGATCGCCGCGATCTCCTGGGGGCTCAGGTAGCGCCAGGTGCCGGGCTTGAGCAGGGGGTCGGCCAGGGGCCCGAACTGCACCCGCCGCAGCTTGCTGACGGGGTGGCCCACGGCGGCGAACATGCGCCGGATCTGCTGGTTCTTGCCCTCGGTGAGGGTGACCTTCAGCCAGGGGTTGTCGCCCTTCTCCGCGACCTCGATGTGGCAGGGCTTCAGGCGGCGGCCACTGAGCAGGAAGCCCTCCTGGAATTCCTTGAGGAGTTCGGGGCGAGGATTGCGGTGCACCTTCACCAGGTAGACCTTGGGGATCTCGTGCTCAGGCCCCATGAGCACCTGGGCCAGGGCCCCGTCGTTGGTCATGAGCAGCAGGCCCTCAGAATTGAAGTCCAGGCGGCCCACGGGGTAGAGACGGCTCTCCACGCCACTCAGGAGGGCCATGACCGTGGGCCGGCCCTGGTCGTCCTTCACGGTGGTGACGTAGCCCTTGGGTTTGTTCATGAGGATGTAGACCGGAGCCTCGCGCTCGATGGGCACCAGGTCTACGGTGATCTCGTCCCGGCGTGGATCGGCGCAGCTGCCCAGTTCGGTGACAGTCTTGCCATTCACCTGCACATGGCCGTCCAGGATGATTTGCTCACAGGCCCGGCGGCTGGCGATGCCGGCCGCGGCCAGGATCTTCTGGAGGCGCTCCTGCCCGGGGCCGCCGGGGCGCGGCCCAGTCTTGCGGGGAAGGGCCGGCTTGGCGGGCCCCGGGGCGGCTGGTGCGGGACGGATGGCGAGGCGGGCGGCGGTACCGCCAGTGCGGGGCGTCACGGGCCGGCGGGCTGGGCGATCGTCCGCACCTGTCGCAGAACGGCGGCTGGCGGGGCGCTCACCGGGAGCGGCCGCTGTACGGCGGATGGGGCGGTCCTCAGAACCGGCCACAGAGCGGCGTCCAGGGCGGTCATCGGCACCGGCCACAGCACGACGGGCCGGGCGGTCTTCCCGACCGGCCACGGGGCGGCGGCCAGGTCGGGTGTCCGGGCCCACGGGGGGGCGGTGTACGGGACGGCCTTCGGGATGGGGCGCCGTGCGCCGGGCCGGGCGTTCTGCGGGATCGACGACGGAGGCTTCGGCGCCTCGGGCGACGGCGCGTGAAGGCCGGGTTGTGGGGCGTGCCGCAGCGCGGGCGGTGCCGCGGGCAGGCGGCCGGCGGGGGGGTCTTTCATCAGGACGGGCAGCGGGTGGCGCGGTGCGCCGGGCTGCGGTTTTCTTGGCGGTGGGCGCGGTTCCAGGCCCCTTCGGGGTGAACTTTCTCATGGCAGCTCCTTCGGCGTCTCCCGACGCGGAAGCACCAGTCTATCAGGCCGACGTTCTGTCAGGCCAGCGGTGCCGGGGAGCGCGTGGCCCGCACGAAGTAGTGGACGCCCGAGGACAGGGCCAGGGCGGCCACGATCCAGTACATCTCCGGCAGGAAGGGATCCATCCAGCTCCGGTACCCGATGGCGTTGAACAGCAGTCCGAGGGTGATGGCGATGAGCTGCATGGCCGTGCTCAGCTTGCCCAGAAGGCTGGGGTGGAACTTGCTGTCGCTGAGCCGGTCCACGGAGGCGAAGGCATAGAAAGAGATCAAACCGTCCCGGCTGATGGCCAGGATGGCCACCCACACGGGAATGGGCGCGGTCATGCCCTGGGTGCGCCAGGCCAGGAGGACGAAGGCGGTTGTCATCAGCAACTTGTCGGCCGCAGGATCGAGGATGGCCCCCAGTGCGGAACTCTGGTTGAAAGTCCGGGCGATGAGGCCGTCCAGCAGGTCCGTGAACCCAGCCGCGGCAAACAGGATGAAGGCCTGCCAGTAGTGGCCGTACCAGACCGCGATGGCGAAAAAGGGCACCGCCAGGATCCGCAGCAAAGTCAATGCATTGGGAAGAGTCAGTGGACTGTTGTTGGCCATGGCAATCCAGTTTAGACGGAGATCACATCCTGGGAGCGGCACCTTGTTGCACTCTGAAGCTGAGATACACTGGTTTATGGAGTTGAGACTATGACTCAAAATCTGCCGATCCCCTTAAGTCTTCTCCAACCCGGAGATCAGGGAGAAGTGGTCGAGGTTCAGGCCCAGGGTGAGGTCCGCCAGCGACTGCTGGAAATGGGTTTCATCCGAGGCGCGCGCCTGCGGGTGGAAAAACTCGCTCCACTGGGAGATCCCATGGAGCTGGTGATCAAGGGCTACCACCTGTCGCTGAGGAGGGACGAGAGTTCCTGCATCCTCGTGTCGAGGGTGGCCTGATGACCTTGACTATCGCCCTCGCAGGCAATCCCAACTGCGGGAAGACCACCCTCTTCAACGCGCTGACTGGCGCTCGGCACCATGTCGGCAACTGGCCGGGCGTCACGGTGGAACGCCGCAGCGGCACCTTCGAGCATGACGGCAGCACCATGGAAGTGGTGGACCTGCCCGGCACCTATTCGCTCTCGGCCCGCAGCGAGGACGAGCGGGTGGCTTCGCAGTTCCTGGCCTCGCCCGAGGTGGACCTGGTCCTGAACGTGCTCGATGCCTCGAACCTGGAGCGCAACCTCTACCTCAGCACCCAGCTATTGGAACTGGGCAAGCCCGTGGCCTTCGTGCTGAACATGGTGGACGACGCGGAGAACCGCGGCGTCCGCATCGACGTGCCGGCCCTGGAACTGCTGCTGGGCGGGCCCGTGCTCCCCACCGTGGGGAACCGCGAGCAGGGCATCACCGAACTCAAGACCTTGCTGGCCGCCATGGCCCGGGGGGAGTCCAGCCGGTGCCGGCGGATCACCGTGGACTACGGCCACGACATCGAAGGCGAGCTCACGAAGCTGCAGGCCGAGATCGGCCGGGACGAGCTGCTCAAGACCGCCATGCCGCCGCGCTGGCTGGCCCTGCAGTTGCTCGAGAACAATGCCGAGGCGAAGCGCCTGGTGGCTGAAAGCCATGCCAGCGAGGCCATCCGACAGCAGTTGTCCAAGTCCTTTGCCTTCCTGGAGCCGCATCTCGGCGCCGACGGGGCCACCCTGGTGGCCGAACGCCGCTACGGCTTCGCCCATGGCCTGGTGAAGGAAGTGGCCACCGCCGCCGACGACAAGCGGTCGCCCACGTCCCGCCTGGACGCGGTGCTCACGAATCGGGTCGTGGGGATTCCCATTTTCCTCGGCATCCTCGCCTTGATGTACTCCCTGTCCTTCATCCTCGGGAAGATCCCCCAGGATTGGATCGCCGCGGGGTTCAAGGCCCTGTCGGGCTTCGCCGAAGCCCGGCTGCCCGCCGGGGAGCTCACCAGCCTGCTGGTGGACGGCGTCATTCCCGGCGTGAGCGCGGTAATCGTCTTCCTGCCCGTCATCATGATCCTCATGGGCTGCATCGCGTTCCTGGAGGACACGGGCTACATGGCTCGGGCGGCCTTCATCATGGACCGGCTCATGCACGTCATGGGCCTGCATGGGAAGAGCTTCATCCCCCTCATCATGGGCAGCGGCTGCAACGTGCCCGCCATCCAGGCCGCCCGCACCATCGAAAGCAAGCAGGACCGCCTCATCACCATGCTGGTGACCCCGCTGGTGAGCTGTTCGGCCCGTCTGCAGGTGTACATTGTCATCGCGGGGACCTTCTTCACGCCCTTCAAGGCCGCCCTGGCCATCATCGCCATGCATTTCCTGGGGCTGTTCCTGGCGGTGCTCATGGGCCGGATGCTGCGCAGCGCGCTGTTCAGCGGTCCCAGCTCGCCCTTCGTGATGGAACTGCCGCCCTATCGCCTGCCGGTGCTGAAGGCCACGCTCATCCACATGTGGGAAAAAGGTTCTATCTTTCTCACCCGCGCGGGCACCACCATTTTCGCGGGCGCCACGCTGATCTGGTTCCTGTCCCGCTATCCGGGCATCGCCAACCGCGAGTGGACCCTCGAGTACCAGCAGAAACGGATGGCGGTTTCCGTCCTGAACCTGCCCGCGGCGGAATCCGAAGAGCAGCTCCGGACCCTGCAACTCGCCCACGAAAGCCGCATCGTCAACACCAGCCTGGCCGCGCGGCTGGGCCAGAAAGTGGAACCGCTGCTGCGCCCCATCCTGGATCCCGACCACAAGCGCGCCGAGGCCTGGAAGGACGTCATCGCCCTCACCGCCGGCTTCGTGGCCAAGGAGATCGTGGTCTCCACCATGGCCGTCATCCATCAGGCCAGCGAGGAACCCAAGGTGGGCGAACGCCTCAGCCCTCTGCAGGTGGCGCTGCGGGACAACTCCGGGCTCAGCCCGCTCACGGCCCTGGCCTTCATGGTCTTCACCCTCATCTACACCCCCTGCCTCGGCACCATCGCCATGATCCGCCGCGAGGCTGGCAGTTGGGGCTGGGCGGCCTTTACCGTGGGCTATGGCCTTGTGCTCGGCTGGGGACTGGCGTGGCTGACGGTGGTATCGGGGCGCGCCCTCGGCTTCGCGTGAGGTGGCCATGAACCTGCAGACTGTCCTTGCCAGTTCCGCCGCCGCGCTCGCTGCGCTCCATTTCATCCGGGGCATCGTTCGGGATTTCAGCGCGAAGGGCGACCCGGCGGGCAGCAGCTGCGGCAAGTGCAGCTCAGGTGGCTGCCCGGCGGCGCGCAAGACTTGACGGAGGAACCAGTCACCAGGGTGCCATTCTTAGGCAGCCGTAGGAGGACTGATGCGCTTCATCTTCGAGCAGATCCGGGTCGGGGGCGACCGCAACTTCGGCTACCTCCTGGGTGACCGGGAGGCGGGCGTGGGCGTGCTCATAGATCCCTCGTACACGCCCGAGGCCGTGGTGGAGCGGGCGCGGCTCCAGGGGCTGCGGATCACTCACGTCCTCAACACCCACGGCCATGCCGACCATTCCAACGGCAACGACGAAGCGAAAGCGCTGACCGGGGCCCTGGTGGCGGGTGGCCCGGGCCATCCTGGCCAGCTCGACCTCACCCTCCAGGACGGGGACCGTATCCCCTTCGGGGGTTTCACCATCCGCGTCTGGCACGTGCCCGGCCACTACCACGACCACCTGGCCTTCCTGGTGGAGGGCCAGGATGCCGCCTTCACCGGCGACCTGCTGTTCGTGGGGAAGGTGGGTGGTACGCAGACGGAAGCCGATGGCCGCACCGAGTGGGCGAGCCTCCAACGCCTGCTGCGGGAGTGGCCGCCGCACACCACCCTCTGGCCTGGCCATGACTACGGCGCCCGGCCCAGCTCCACCATGGCCTGGGAACGGAGCACCAACCCCTTTCTGCTGTGTCCCGATGTGGAGGCCTTCCTGGAGGCCAAACAAGGTTGGGCTGTCTTCAAGGTCCAGCACGGGCTGCGCTGAAGCCCGAACCGGTGAAGTGTTCGAAACGGCTGGCCCGATGGGCTGATGTTGATGGTGCCTTTGCAACCATGGATTTGGTCAACCGCTCGGCTTTCACTGGCCGCCGGCTCTGGGCCGAGGTCAAACTGGGGCATTGAATTCCCTTGCCCTGCCATCGGGCAGTGGCCGGCCAAATGCCTGGTTGCCTGCCCCGAAAGGAACCCGCCATGAACCTCTTCGACAAGCCCAGCGAGGCGCAGACCGCTGCGGTCGACGCCGCCATCACCAGCCGCCATTCCATGCGCGCCTTCCTGCCGATCCCGGTGCCCCGCGCCATGCTGGAGGAGATCCTGCGCATGGCGGCGCGGGCTCCCTCCGGCACCAATACCCAGCCCTGGCAGGTGCACGTGCTGACGGGCGCCGCCAAGCAGCGGCTCTCCGACCGCATCAGCGCGGTCTGCGCGAACCCCACCGAGTTGGCCATGCACCAGGAGGAGTACGCGTACTACCCCACCCAGTGGATCTCTCCCTACATCGACCGCCGCCGGAAGATCGGCTGGGATCTGTACGGGTTGCTCGGCATCACCAAGACTGACAAAGACCGCATGCAGCACCAGAACAACCGCAACTTCCAGTTCTTCGACGCGCCCGTGGGCCTGATCTTCACCATCGACCGCATCATGCAGCAGGGCAGCTGGCTGGACTATGGCATGTTCCTGCAGAACATCATGGTGGCCGCCCGCGCCCGGGGCCTGCACACCTGCCCCCAGGCCGCCTTCACCCAGTTCCACCGCCTCATCGCCGAAGAGCTGGCCCTCAAGCCCGAACAGATGGTGGTCTGTGGCATGTCCCTTGGCTATGCCGATCCAGCGGCCATTGCGAACACCCTTGTCACTGAGCGCGCGCCCGTGGCAGAGTTCGCGACGTTCCGGGACGAGTAGGTCTCCGCCTCAGTGCCCGCCATCGCCCGCCAGTTTGCGGGCCAATTCGCCGACGACGGTCTTGGCGTCGCCGAAGAGCATGAAGGTCTTGTCCAGGAAGTAGAGCTCGTTGTCGATGCCGGCAAAGCCGGGCGCCTTGGAGCGCTTGATGGCGTAGATGGTTTTGGCCCGGTCGGCGTCGATGATGGGCATGCCGTAGATGGGGCTGGCCTTGTCGGTGCGGGCCGCGGGGTTCACCACGTCGTTGGCGCCGATGATGAGCGCCACGTCCGCCTGGGGCAGGTCGCCATTGATCTCGTCCATCTCCACCAGGTCGGTGTAGGGGATCTCGGCTTCGGCCAGCAGCACGTTCATGTGGCCGGGCATGCGGCCCGCCACGGGATGGATGGCAAATTTCACGGTAACGCCCCGCTTCTTCAGCAGGTCGTAGAGCTCGCGGACTTTGTGCTGGGCCTGGGCCACGGCCATGCCGTAGCCGGGTACGATGACCACCAGGTTCGCCTGCTCCATGACCTGGGCGGCGCTCTCGATGGTGTCCTCCTTGTAGAGCTTCTGCTCCCCGTCCACGGCCTTGGCCTGGGCCTGGCCGAAGGCGCCGAACAGCACGTTGAAGAAGGAGCGGTTCATGGCCTTGCACATGATGATTGACAGGATCAGGCCCGAGCTGCCATCCAAAGCGCCCGCGGTGATGAGCAGCTTGTTGTTCAGCACGAAGCCCATGGCCACGGCGGAGAGGCCCGCGTAGGCGTTGAGGATGGAGATCACCGTGGGCATGTCCGCGCCGCCGATGGGGATGATCAGCAGCACGCCGAAGGCCAGTGACAGCACGATGATGCTGATGAAGGCCCAGGGCGCCCAGGGGGCCAGGGGGTGCAGCACCAGCGCCACGCCCAGGGCCAACGCCAGGGCGAAGAGGGCGAGGTTGCTCACGTTCTGCAGCGGGTAGGTGACGGGGCGCTGGGGGATCCACTTCACTTCCTGCAGCTTGCCCGCCGCCAGGATGGAGCCAGTGAAGGTGAGGAAGCCTAGGAGTATTTCGGCCACCAGGGCGATGACGATGAAGGGGGCCAGGGCGGCCTCGTTGCGCTGCCCGTAGTAGAGGAAGAACTTGGCGGCGCCCACCAGACCCGCGGCCAGGCCGCCGAAGGCGTGGGACAGGGCCGTCCGCTGGGGCACCGCCGTGAGGGGCACCTGGGCCAGGGGGTAGCCCACCGCCGCGCCCGCGGCGAAGGCGGCAAGGATCCACCAGTAGTGGGTGCCACCGGTGGCGATGACTCCGGTGAGGGTGCCGATCACGGCCAGCGCCATGGCCGCCACGCCGGAGAATACGCCCTTGCGGGCGGTCTCCGGATCGCTCATCCACCTCAGCGACAGGATGAACAGGGCCGTGGAAATCAGATATAGGATCTGGACAAGAGTCTCGGCAGTCACTTCGCCACCTTCTCTTGCTTCTTGAACATCTTCAGCATGCGGTCGGTGATGAGGAAGCCGCTGACGATGTTGGTGGTGGAGCAGAAGATCGCTATGAGCCCGAGGGCGGTGATGTAGCCGGGGTAGTCCTTCCCGGCGGACACGATGAGGGCGCCCACCACCGCGATGGCGGAGATGGCATTGGTGAGGCTCATGAGCGGCGTGTGCAGCAGCCGCGACACGCGCTGGATGACCATCACGCCGATGAAGGTGGCCAGCATGAAGACGAAGATGGCGCCCATGAAGTCGAGCTGCCCGTGTCCGCCTCCCGTGGCTGCCGGCATTGACGCCGTTGTTTCGGAATGTACCCGCAGCATCATCACGCCACGCCTCCCTGTGTCGGTGTCTTGGCCTGGTCCAGTGCCTTGAGCGTGGGCCCGTGCACCACCTGGCCCTCATGGGTCACGGCGCAGCCCTTGAGGATGTCGTCGGTCCAGTCGAGGTTGAAGGTTTTGGTTTCCTTGTTCCAGAAGGCCGTCATGAAGTTCAGCAGGTTCCGCGAGAACATCATGCTGGCGTGGGTGGGCACCGTGGCCGGCAGGTTCAGCGGCGCGAGGATCGTCACCCCGCCCACGTTCACGGTGCCACCCAGCTTCGACAGCGTGCAGTTGCCGCCGCCATCGGCGCCCAGGTCCACGATGACCGAGCCGGGCTTCATGCTTTTCACGATGCCTTCGTCCAGCAGCTTGGGGGCGAAGACCCCGCCGATGAGCGCCGTGGTGATGACCACGTCCACCTGGGCGCAGTGATCCGCCAGCATTTTGGCTTGGAGGGCCTTGTCCTCGGCCGACAGTTCCGCGGCGTAGCCACCACCGGCTGAAGCGGCCTGCTGAAGGTCGATGCCCACGTACTTGCCGCCCACGGATTCGATCTGCTCCTTCACCTCGGGCCTCACGTCCGTGGCCGACACGCTGGCGCCCAGGCGTTTGGCGGTGGCGATGGCCTGCAGGCCCGCCACGCCCGCGCCGATGACGAAGACCTTGGCGGGCAGGGTGGTGCCTGCGGCGGTGATGAACATGGGGAAGTACTTCGGCAGTTCCATGGCGCCCAGCAGCACGCCCTTGTAGCCCACGAGGTTGGCCTGGCTGGACAGGGTATCCATGGCCTGGGCCCGGGTGGTGCGGGGGATGCAGTCCGTGGAGAAGGAGGTGAGGTTGCGGGCGGTCATGCGCTTCACGGCGTCGAGATTGCGCGTGGGGAAGAGCGAGGCCAGCAGCAGGGCGCCCGGCTTGATGAGATCCACTTCATGAGTGCCGTCGGGCCGGGCCTGGGGGGCGTTCACCTTCAACACGAAATCGGCCTCGCCCAGGAGCGTGGCAGCGTCCGCCACGAGTGCGGCGCCGGCATCCCGGTAGGCCTGGTCCGGGAAGCAGGCCGAGGCTCCCGCGCCGGTCTCCACGGCCACCTCGATCCCGAGGGCGATCAGCTTCCTGCAGGACTCCGGGTCCAGCGCGACGCGGGTCTCATCCGCCCTGATCTCTCTGGGAACGGCAATTTTCATGGGGCCCTCTGGTTGGAAAGGTGCTTAAGGCAATCACCTTACCATTGACGGACATACGCAGCTCAATGTTGGTTTTTTACGATGTTCAGGTCGGTTGTCTTGTCATCCGCAGCCGAGGTTTGCAGGGTCGGTTTCAGGCAACGCAGGCACTGAGGGCGCAGCGCCACAGAGTTAGGGTGCGACACTCAGCCCACAGAAGGGCGCACCTCCGCCGTGGAGGAGGGTTGGAACATGAAGTTGTTGATGCGGGGCGTCTTCTGGTTTGGCCTCTACGTATTCCTCGTCACCTTCCCCCTGGTGGTGGCCGCGGTGGTCGTTCCCCGGGGCGGGTCGGTCTCGTTCCTCGTGAACCTGGCGGACGGTCTTGGCTACCTGGCGCTGGCCATGATGGCCCTGGAACTGGCGCTGGTCTCGCGGATGGACCAGGCCTCGGGCGCCTTTGGCCAGGACGCGCTGCTGCAGTTCCACCGGGGCATGGGCCTCGGGGCGGTGGCCATGGTCCTGCTCCATCCCCTTTTGCTGCTCTCCAGCCGCGCCTACCCGATGGCCGTACTCGGCCTCGGCGCCGCCGTGCCGCTGCCCATCCGGTTGGGGACTTTTGCCGCGCTCACGGCGCTGTTGTTGGTGCTCACCTCCCTGCTGCGGAAGCGCTGCAAGGTGTCCTACGAGGCCTGGCGACTCCTGCACGGCCTGTTCGCGGTGGGGATCCTCGTTCTCGTGGCCTGCCACGTCTTCGGCGTGGGGCGCTTCCAGGCGGCCCTGCCGATGCGCATTCTGGGTATCGGCTATCTCGCACTCTTCATTGGCGTCTTTCTCCGCTACCGGCTGGTGCGGCCCCTGCTGCTCTGGCGCCGGCCCTGGGAAGTGGTGGAGAACCGCGCAGAGCTGGGCGGAGCCCGCACCATCCGAGTGCGCCCCGTGGGCCATGGGGGGTTTGCCTTCCAGCCGGGCCAGTTCGCCTGGGTGAACCTGGGGCGCACCCCCTTCCACCTGGAGCAGCACCCCATCTCCATGTCCTCGAACGGCGACGTGGCGCCCGGTGGGGACCTTGCCTTCACCATCCGCGCCCTGGGCGACTGGTCCGGCGAGGCCGTGCCGAAACTCTGCACCGGTCAGCGGGTCTGGCTCGATGGGCCTTACGGCACCTTCTCCATGGACCGGGAGGAGGGTGCGGGCTATGTCTTCATCGCGGGCGGCGTGGGCATCACACCGGTCGCCTCCATGCTCGAAACCATGGCCAGTCGCGGGGACTCCCGCCCTGTGGTGCTCTTCTACGGCGCCAGGACGGCCGAGGACCTTACGCTCCGCGCTGGTCTTGAAGCCCTCGCCCCGCGCCTGGATTTGAAAATCGTCTATGTGATCGAACATCCGGCACCGGCCTGGACCGGAGAGCATGGCTTCATCAACACCGACCTCCTGCGTCGGCACCTGCCGAAGAATGTCGTCCACTTCCAGTTCTTCGTGTGCGGACCGCCGGTGCTCATGGACCTCATGGAAGTCGTGCTGCCTGTCCTGGGCGTCCCCGCGGATCGGCTCCACGCCGAGCGCTTCGACATGGTTTGAGGAGATCGCTTGTGAACCATCGCATCGTCTCCGGCGTCATCTCGCTCCTCCTGCTGCTCTTCGTGACGGCGGCCCTGGTGTTTGCGGTGAGCGTCCGGCCGCTCTGGCTTTCCGAAGTCCCCATCTCGACCAGGCCAGCCCAGATACCGCATGAGCAGGGAGGCGCCTACGCCAGCTGCCGGAGCTGTCACCGGAAGGGCGGCGGCGCCGTGGCCCCGCCCGCGACCCACCGCCAGTTGCAGTCAAGGACCTGCACGAGCTGCCATCCTTCCACCCGCCAAGGGACCTGAGAAATCTCGATCGAGCCGCCGCTGTTCCCTGCAACTGGAGTGGAACCAGGCCTGCAGGCGTATCCACCTAGGCATCGGCAGGGCAGCCGAAGGGACCAGCATTGAAGGCTGAAAGAAGATCTATTGCAGATTGGCGCTTTTAGGCATCGAATGAGGGATGTGACTTGGATCAAGTAACCGGTTCCAGTATTGAAGATACTAGGGTAATGTTTGACCGGACCAACTCAGCCTCGCTGATTTACCAAAATAGAAGGCGCTGCCATGACTCAATCGATTACCTCCACTGCCCCGTCCTACGTCAAGCATGAAGGACTCAAGACCTGGGTATCCGACATCTCCGAGTTGGTCCAGCCGGACCAGGTCGTCTGGTGCGACGGCTCCCAGGAAGAGTACGACCGTCTTTGCAACGAGCTGGTCGAGGCGGGCACCTTCACGAGGCTGAAGAAGCGGAAGAACTCCTTCCTGGCCTGTTCGGATCCGTCCGACGTGGCGCGCGTGGAGGATCGCACCTTCATCTGCTCGGAGCACAAGGAAGATGCCGGACCCACCAACAACTGGGAAGCACCGGCGAAGATGCGGGAAATCCTGAATGGCGTGTTCAAGGGCTGCATGAAGGGCCGCACCCTCTACGTGGTGCCCTTTTCCATGGGGCCCATCGGCTCGCCCATCGCCCAGATCGGCGTCGAGCTCACCGACAGCGCCTACGTGGCAGTCAACATGCGCATCATGACCCGCATGGGGAAGGCGGTGTTCCCGGTGCTCGGCACCGACGGCGAATTCGTGCCCTGCGTCCACTCCATCGGGGCGCCGAAGGAAGCTGGGCAGCAGGATCCGAGCTGGCCCTGCAATCCCACCACCAAGTACATCGCCCACTTCCCCGAGACCCGCGAGATCTGGTCCTACGGTTCGGGCTACGGCGGCAACGCGCTGCTTGGCAAGAAGTGTCTGGCCCTGCGCATCGCCTCCACCATGGCGCGGGACAACGGCTGGCTGGCCGAGCACATGCTGATCCTCGGGATCGAGTCGCCACAGGGCGAGAAGCACTACGTGGCCGCCGCCTTCCCGTCGGCTTGCGGCAAGACCAACTTCGCCATGCTGATCCCCCCCCCAAGCCTGAAGGGCTGGAAGATCACCACCATCGGCGACGACATCGCCTGGATCAAGCCGCGCTTGGACAAGGATGGCAAGACCCGTTTCTTCGCCATCAATCCCGAGGCCGGCTTCTTCGGCGTCGCCCCCGGCACCAACGAGAAAACCAACTTCAACGCCATGGCCTCCCTGGCCCAGAACACGATCTTCACCAATGTCGCGCTGACAGACGACGGCGACGTGTGGTGGGAGGGCATGGGCCCCGCGCCGGCCCACGCCATCGACTGGCAAGGCCATGACTGGACGCCCGAGATCGCCAAGGAGAAGGGGACCAGGGCGGCCCACGCGAATTCCCGCTTCACGGCCCCGGCCTCCCAGTGCCCCTGCATCGACGACCAGTGGGAAAGCCAGGAAGGCGTGCCCATCTCGGCCTTCCTGTTCGGCGGCCGTCGCGCCGCCACCGTGCCCCTGGTGTGCCAATCCTTCAACTGGGACTTCGGCGTCTACGCGGCCGCCACGCTCGGCTCGGAAACCACCGCCGCCGCCTTCGGCCAGCAGGGAGTGGTCCGCCGCGATCCCTTCGCCATGCTGCCCTTCTGCGGCTACCACATGGCCGACTACTACAGCCACTGGCTGACCATGGGCAAGGCGGTCGATGACGCGCCGCTGATCTTCACGGTGAACTGGTTCCGCACCAACGAGAAGGGCGAGTTCGCCTGGCCCGGCTTCGGCGACAACGCCCGCATTCTCCAGTGGATCATCAAGCGCTGCGAGGGCCAGGTGGCTGCGCACGAGACAGCCCTCGGCTGGATGCCCCGCTACGAAGACGTGGACTGGTCCGGACTGGCCTTCTCCAAGGCCGATTTCGACGCGGCCACGAACATCGACCAGGCCGCCTGGAGCAGCGAGCTGGCTGGCGTGAAGGAATGGTTCGAGAAGCTGGGCCCCAAAGTGCCCCGGAAACTCGCCCTCATCCGTGAGCTGCTCGAACAAAGCCTATAAAACGCTACAACCCCCGCGCCCATTCAGGTCGCAGGGGGATCTGGCCCGCGAGGGCCGCATCGATGGCCGCGAGGATGGCTGCCCGATCCCGGGGCAGGCGGCCTCCGATGGGCAGGTAGTTCGAGGCGTGGTTGGAGCGGAAGATGCCGGCGCTCAGGTGGGCCTCCTCCACGAACCAGCGCAGCTCCTGGAGCAGCCCCGACACGTCCGGCAGTTCGAAGCGCGCTTGCTGGGCCAGCTTTGCCAGCGGCGTGCCGGGGACGATGGTCAGGGTGAGGGTGGAGAGGAATTTGGGATCCATGGCCGAGGCCAGGCGGCCCGAGGCGCGGGCATGCAGCTCACTGCGGTCGCGCCCGCCGGCGCCCAGCAGGAAGATCAGCGACTGCTCGAGGCCGGCCTCCCGGGCCTTGCGGGCGGCCTCCACGTGGTCTGCTGCGTCAGCTCCCTTGGCGATGCGCCGCAGGGTACTGTCATCCCCTGATTCGGGGCCGATGTAGAGCAACGCCAGGCCCAGCTCACGCAAGCGCGCGAGTTCAGGCGGCGATTTCTCCAGCAGGTTGCGGGCGGTGGCATAGGTGCTCACGCGCCGCAGACGGGGGAACGCGGCCCCGAGGGCGAGGAGGATCGGTTCCCAGTGGTCCAGCGCCATGCCCAGGGGATCCCCATCGGCCACGAAGACGTGGCGGACCTCCCCGGCGAAGCGTGCCCCAGCCTCGGCGATGTCAGCCAGAACTTCGTCGAGCGGCGGCACCTGGTACTGTTTGGCCCGGTACATCGCGCAGTAGGTGCAGGCGTTCCAGGAGCACCCCAGGGTCGCCTGGAGGATGAAGGAATCGGCCTCGCTGGGCGGGCGGAAGAGGGGCTCGTCGTAGCGCACAAGGGAATTGTCCCTCATTGCCAGCCCTGGGTCTAACCTGTCGAGGAGGGATCACCATGCTCAAATTGCTCGCAATGACCCTGGCCATCGCGGCGTTTGCACCGCCCACGCACCCACCCACGCCCTTGATCTCGCCCGAGATCCTGGTGCAACTGCAGGTGGATGCCTACAACGCCCACGACCTCGATTCCATGGTGGCCTGCTTCTCGCCGGCCGTGGAGTTCTGGACCATGGATGGGAAACCGCAAGGTGAGAAGGGCACGCCCGCGCTGCGGCAGGGCTACAGTGACCTGTTCAACAAGTACCCCAAGCTGAAAGTGAAGGTCCTGAAGCGGATCTGCCAGGGAGCCTTCGTCATCGATCAGGAGCAGGCCGAAGGCATGGGCCCGAACCCCATCACGGTCACTGCGATCTATCAAACCGCGCAGGCCAAGATCGTCCGCGTGTGGTACATCCAGGACTGACGCCGGGCTCGGGATGTTGTCCCAGCCAACAACATCAGCGCCAACGTCGCCACAGCTTCTGCCGTAGGAGCCGTGTCGCGAATCAGGTACTCTTTCCCTTCCGTTTCCTGGCGACCCATGACGACATCGCAGCATGCCAATTCTCTTCGAACCCACCTTCTGGTGCTACTCGCCCTGGCGGGAACGCTGGCCTGCGGGCGGAAACCCAGCGCCGCAGGCCCGCTCCGGGTGGAAGTGACGCCAGTCCTCCAGCAGGACGTGCCCCTGGCCCACGAGTGGGTGGGAACCCTGGACGGATCGGTCAACGCGGAGATCCGATCGCAGGTGGAGGGCTACGTGCTCCGCCAGATCTACAAGGAGGGGGCCGCGGTGCGGAAGGGCGCGCCCCTCTTCGAAATCGATCCCCGGCCCTTCAAGGCCAGCTACGACCAGGCCCGGGCCGCGGTGGCCCGGGACGCGGCGGCCCGGGACAAGGCCAAGCTGGATGTGGAACGCTTCGAGCCCCTGGCGGCGCAGCGGGCCGTCTCCCAGCAGGAGCTGGACAACGCCAATTCCTCCCTGAGACAAGCCCAGGCTACGGTGGCTGCGTCGCAGGCGACCTTCGACCGGGCAAAGCTGAATCTGGAATGGACCCGGGTGGTCTCACCCATCGATGGGGTCGCCGGCATCGCCAAGGTGCAGGTGGGCGATCTGGTGAACGGCCAGCGGGTGATGACCACGGTCTCCACGGTGGATCCCATCAAGGTCTACTTCAGCGCCAGTGAGCAGGAATACATGAGTTGGGCCCGGGACTGGAGCGGCAAGGGGGGCGTGAAGGGTTCCCTGGCGCTGACCCTGTCCGACGGCAGTCTCTATGCCCGGCGTGGCAACCCGCTGCTGGCGGACCGGAACGTGGACCTGAAGACCGGCACCATCACCCTCGTGGGCAGCTTTCCCAATCCCGAGCACCTCCTTCGGCCAGGCCAGTACGCCAAGGTGCGGGCCGCCGTGGGCGTCAATCGGGGCGCCCTGCTGGTGCCCCAGCGCGCCGTGTGGGAGGTCCAGGGGAATTCCCAGGTGGCCGTGGTCGGCGCGGACAACAAGGTGGAGATCCGCCCCATCCAGACCGGCACCCGCGTGGGAACGCTGGTGGTGGTGGAGAAGGGCCTGCAGCCCGGGATCCGGATCGTGGTGGAAGGCATCCAGAAGGTCAGTCCCGGCCAGCTGGTGAACCCTGTGCTCTCAGCCCCCGCGGCGGGGAAATAGCCCGGTGGTGAAGTTCTTCATCAACCGGCCCATCGTGGCCATGGTGATCGCGATCATCACGCTCATCGCGGGCCTGGTGTGCATGCGCGGGCTGCCCGTGGCCCAGTTCCCGGAGATCGTCCCGCCCCAGATCCAGATCTCGACCAGCTACACCGGCGCCGACGCAGTGACCATCGAGCAGGCCGTGGCGGCGCCGCTCGAACAGCAGCTCAACGGCGTGGACAACATGCTCTACATGCAGTCCACCAACGCCAACGATGGCACCATGAGCGAGACCGTCACCTTCGACGTCCAGACCGACGTCAGCATCGACCAGGTGAACGCCCAGAACCGCGCGGCCCAGGCCCAGCCCTTCCTGCCGGTGGAGGTGAGCCAGAACGGCATGGTCATCCGGAAATCCACCGGCACCTCCCTGCTGCTGATCGCCATCTACTCGCCCAAGGGTTCCTACGATTCCCTGTTCCTGAGCAACTACGCCACCATCAACGTGGTGGATCCCCTCTACCGGGTGCCGGGCGTGGGCCAGGTCATCATCTTCGGCGCCGGCGACTACGCCATGCGCATCTGGGTGAAGCCCGACCTGCTGGCGAAACTGGGCATCACCGTGCCGGACATCAACCGGGCCGTGCAGCAGCAGAGCGCCGTGAACCCCTCGGGCCAGATCGGGGCCGAGCCGCTGCCCAAGGGCCAGGAGATGACCTACACGGTCCGCTCCCAGGGACGGCTCCAGACGCCAGAGGAGTTCCAGCGCATCGTCGTCCGATCCAATGCGGATGGTTCACTGGTGCGCCTCGGAGATGTCGCCCGGGTGGAACTCGGGGCCATGGCCTACAAGCAGATCGGCCGCTTCAACCGCCAGCCCACCTGCCTCGTGGCCATCTTCCAGACTCCCGGCTCCAATTCCCTGGCCGTGGGCGATGCCGTGAAGAAGGAGATGGAGAACCTCAAGACCCGGTTCCCCTCGGACCTGAAATACACGGTCTCCGTGGATACCACCCTGCCCGTGACCGAGGGCATCAAGGAGATCCTCTGGACCCTCGGCGAGGCCATGCTCCTGGTGGTCCTGGTGGTCTACCTCTTCCTGCAGAACTGGCGGGCCACGCTCATCCCCATGATCGCGGTGCCCGTGTCCCTTATCGGCACTTTCGCCGTGTTCCCCCTGCTGGGCTTCTCCATCAACACCCTGTCGCTCTTCGGCCTGGTGCTGGCCATCGGCCTGGTGGTGGACGACGCCATCGTGGTGGTGGAGGCGGTGGAGCATCACATCGAGGAGGGCATGCAGCCCCGGGAGGCCACCCTCCAGGCCATGAAGGAAGTGGCCGGTCCCGTGGTGGCCATTGCCCTGGTGCTCTCCGCCGTGTTCCTCCCGGTGGCCTTCCTGGGGGGCATCCAGGGGCGCCTCAACAAGCAGTTCGCGGTGACCATCGCCATCTCGGTGCTCATCTCCGCGTTCAATGCCCTCACCCTCTCGCCCGCCCTCTCCGCCCTGATCCTGAAGCCGCGCGAGCAGATGCACGGTCGGATGGAAAAGGTCTTCAAGGGCTTCAACGCGTGGTTCCACAAGACAACTAACGGCTATGTCAACCTCTCCCACCGGCTCATCCGCAAGGCCGCCATTCCCCTCCTGCTGCTGCTGGCCTTCGCGCTGGTGGACGGGGGTCTGGGCAAGCACCTGCCCAGCGGTTTCGTGCCGACCGAGGACTACGGCTACTTCTTCCTGAACCTGCAACTGCCCGCCGCGGCCAGCCTTCAGCGCACGGACGCAGTGGGGAAGAAGGTCGAGGCGATCCTCGCCGAGACCGAGGGCATCCAGTACGTCACCAACATCGAAGGCTTCAGCCTCCTGTCCCGGGTTTCCGCCTCGTACTACGGCTTCCAGTACGTGACCCTCCTGCCATGGGACCAGCGCAAGGGCACGCGCTTGGAAGCGCCGGAAATCCTGCGGCGTCTGAACGCGCGGTTCGCCAAGGAGATCCCCGACGCCAACGTCTTCGGCTTCCTGCCTTCCGCCATCCCAGGTCTGGGCATCTCCAACGGCTTCTCCATGTGGCTCCAGGACCGCAGCGGCCAGGATCCTGACTACCTGGACCGCAACCTCAAGACCTTCCTCGCCGCGGCCCGCAAGCGGCCCGAACTGACGGGCGTGACTTCCCTCTACAACACCGGCGCGCCGCAGATCTACGCCGAGGTGGATCGTGACAAGGCGCTCAAGCAGGGCGTGGCCGTGGCGGACGTGTACCAGACGCTCCAGGCCTACCTGGGCGGCCTCTACCTCAACCAGTTCAACCGCTTCGGGCGACAGTGGCGGGTCTACCTCCAGGCCGAGGGCGAAGAGCGCCGCAGCGTGGACGACATCGCCCGCTTCGCCGTCCGGAACAACGAAGGCACCATGGTGCCCCTCTCGGCTCTGGTGACGCCCAGGAAGATCCAGGGGCCCGAGTACACCAACCGCTTCAACCTCATGCGCAGCGCCCAGGTGCTGGGCTCCGCGGCGGCGGGTTACAGCTCCGGCCAGGCCATGACCGCCCTCGAACAAGTGGCCAAGGAGGTATTGCCCCAGGACATGGGCTATGACTGGGCCGACCTCTCCTACCAGGAAAAGAAGGCCGAGGGCACCACCGGGCTCGTGTTCGCGCTGTCTCTGGTCTTCGTGTTCCTGATCCTGGCGGCCCTGTACGAAAGCTGGTCGCTGCCCTTCACGGTGCTGCTCTCGGTGCCCATCGCCATCTTCGGGGCCTTCTTCGGCCTCTGGATCCGGAACTACGACTTCGGCGTCTTCGCGCAGATCGGCCTGGTGATGCTCATCGGCCTCTCGGCCAAGAACGCCATCCTCATCGTGGAGTTCGCCAAGGATGAATTGGAGAAGGGACGCAGCCTGGTGGATGCGGCCCTGGAAGGCGCCCGGCTGCGTCTGCGCCCCATCCTCATGACCTCCTTCGCGTTCATCCTGGGCTGTGTGCCGCTGTGGACCGCCTCGGGCTCCGGCGCGGTGGCCCGGCGCATCCTCGGAACGGTCGTCATCTCCGGCATGCTCGCCGCCACCCTCATCGCCATCTTCGTCATCCCCGTGCTCTTCGTAGTGGTGGAGCGCATCGCCAACCCGACCGTGAAGGATGACGACACGGCCGAGATCGCGCCGGCGGGAGAGGAGGGCTGATGCGGCGCGTGGCCCTCCTCCCGCTCCTGCCCATCCTGGCCATCCTGCTTGGTTCGGGCTGCGCCCTGGGTCCCAACTATCAGCGACCCAAGGTCGACGTCACCGAGACCTTCCGTGGCCAGGCCCAGGCCGAGGCCGCCTCCCTGGCGGATCAGCCCTGGTGGGGCGTCTTCGGCGACGACACGCTGAAGGCCCTCATCGACGACAGCCTGCAGCACAACTTCGACGTGCGCATCGCCGCCCAACGGGTGGAGGAGTTCCGGGCAAGGGCCGGCATTGAGAGAGCGGACTGGTTCCCCACCATTGCTGCGCAGGGCCAGTGGGAACGGGGTCGACAATCCGCCTACACGACAGGCGGCGGAAAAGTCGGGGCGATCTATGACGTGCATGCGGCCCTCTCCTGGGAACTGGATCTCTGGGGCAGGGTGCGCCGCCTGAACGAGGCGGCCCTGGCCAACTACCTGGGGGCCCGTGAAGCGCGCCGGGGCGTGCATCTGGCGACCGTCGCCCAGGTGGCGCAGGCCTACTTCGAACTGCGTGAGCTGGATCACCGTCTGGAGGTGACGAAGGCCACCGTCGCCGCCTTCCAGGAAACCCTAGACCTCTTTGGGCGCCGCCTGGCCGGGGGCGCCGCCTCGGCCCTGGAAACAGCCCGGGCCGAAGCCAGCCTGGCTTCCGCCGCCGCCACCATCCCGAACCTCGAACGGCAGATCTCGGCCCAGGAGAACCTCCTCAGCTCCCTGGTGGGCCGGAATCCGGGGCCGATCGCACGGGGGCGGGACCTGACGGAGCAACCGCTGCCCCCGACCATCCCCGCGGGCCTGCCCGCCAGTCTGCTGGAGCGACGCCCGGACGTGCGGGTGGCCGAACAGCGGCTGATCGCCGCCAATGCCGCCGTGGGCGTGGCCACGGCCAACTACTTCCCCACCCTGAGCCTGACGGGCTTCCTGGGCGGTCTCGCCCCCCAGGTCGCCCATCTCTTCAACGAGGGCAAGGGCTGGTTCGTCAGCCCCGTGCTGGCCGCGCCGGTGTTCCAGGGTTTCAAGCTCAAGTACCAGAAGCAGGCCGCCCTCGCCCAGCGGGAGCAGGCCCGCATCCAATACGAGTCCACCGTGAATGGCGCCTTCGGGGAAGTCGCCAATGCCCTGGTGGCCTACGGCAAGCTGGCCCAGGCCGAGCAGGCGCAGGCCCGCGCCGTAGCGGCCCTGCAGGAGGCCACCCGGCTGGCCACCCTGCGCTACACGGCCGGCCTCTCAAGCTACATGGAAGTGCTGGACGCGCAGCAGCAGCTCTTCCCGGCCCAGAACGCGCTGAGCCAGGCCCGGCTCGCCCGTCTGCTCACCCTGGTGCAGCTCTACAAGGCCCTGGGCGGCGGGTGGAACCTGGCAGAGCCCACCCGGCCGCCCAGCAAGACCGGGTGACGATTCAGGTTTTCAGAAACAGGTTCGTGACGTTCGCTGCGGCCGATTTCTCTTCCAGCCCATTGAGTGGGTCCTGGTAGGCGGGAAGGCGGATCTTGAAGGAACTGCCCTTGCCGGGCTCGCTGGCCACGTGCAGATTCCCGCCGTGCCCATGCACGATGCCGTAGACCACCGAAAGGCCCAGCCCGGTCCCCTGGCCCACCTTCTTGGTGGTGAAAAAGGGCTCGAAAATTCTTTCCAGCGTCTGCGGGTCCATGCCGCAGCCCGTGTCCTTGATGGTGAGCAGGATACAGGGCTCCAGGAAGGACTGGTCACCCACCCGTCGGCCCGCTTCGCCGGGCTGGAGTTCGATGGACAGGACCCCGCCGCCTGGCTGCATGGCCTGGCTGCCGTTGATGCCCAGGTTCATGATCACCTGGTGGAACTGGGAAGGATCCCCCAGAATCCGGACCCCTTTGGCCAGATCACATCGCAGCTGTACGTTTTTCGGCAGCGTGGTCTCCAGGAGGCTGATCACCTCCGTCACGAGACTGGTGAGGTCGAAGGGAACCCAGGTGTCATCCGTGCGGCGGCTGAAGTTCAGGATCTGGGCGCTCAGTTCCCGGGCGCGGCCACCCACCTGCTGGATGATCTCCAGCTTTCTCTGGATGGGGCTATCGGGCTCGGTCTGCATTTCGATGAGCTCGGCCGCATAGAGAATGGCGCCGATCAGGTTGTTGAAGTCGTGGGCCATGCCGCCGGCCAAGGCGCCCAGGGCATCCATCTTCTGGGCCTGTCGGAGGTGGCGGTCCTTCTCCACTTCTAGGGTGATATCCCGGAGGCGCACGACTAACGATTCGACGATGCCTTCGCCATTGCGAACCGGAGAAACGGTGCCCTCAAAGGCGATGGATTTTCCGGCATAGGTTTTCAGGGAGGAACGGCCGGTCCAGGCCTTGCCCGAGTGGGCTTGCTCCAGGGCGGTGGCCAGGATCCGGCATTCGAACAGTTCTGAAAATTTCTGTTCGGGCGCCCAGTGACAGGGATCGCCGAAGGTCTGCGAAAAATTGACATTCGAATAAATGATGGCGCCATTCCCAGCATCAAGAATGGCAATGACTTCCATGACCTGATCCAGTGCGGAAGAGAGGCGCTTGCTGGTCTCCTCCAATTGCCTTTTTTCGGTTCTGTCTTTGACCACTGCCAAGGACTCCTGAGGCTTGGAATCGCTGAGACTTGTGACCTTCCACTCTCGGAAGGGCCGAAAAGGAGGAAGGGGATCCGGAGGCCGGGAAGCATGGCTTAAACGATTTGCACCCATGAATGTCTCCGGGCTCTGAAGCCTCCTGAAAAGCGGGGCAAGGGCGATTTCAAGTTCTTCGGAAGAATAGTTCCCAGCATGAGGGCAGGATCCAAATACCGCCGAACGGTGCTGATTTCACCGCCGAACGGTAGATCTACCCTCCTTGTGCGTACTTGGATCGGGCGCTCCACTGACGGGCTGCCTCAAACGATCCCAGCCTGAACGCTTTCCCTGGTTCGAGGGGTCATGGCGCGGCTGACAGTCAATTCCACTTTGGGGGCGATCATGACCTTGATCCGGCCCACGGAGGTGGGGCGGACCCCCTTGACCATCTGGGGCCGCAGCAGCAGGTGGCGCTGGATCCGCAGCATGCCGTCCTCTGGAAAGGTCTCTTCCACCTCGGCCAGGGTGGTCCAGCGGGTTTCGTAGCGATTCAGGCCCCGGCAGGCCCACACCCGCTCGTCCTCCACCTCGAAATGGGTGATGAGTTCCAGTTCCATGAAGATTTCGCCCCCCTCGACCCGGATGGGAAAGCGCACGGGGGGCGGCAGCAGGGTCTTCAGTTCAGTGGGGCTGAGGGGTCGGATCAGGTGATCGCGCAACCGCTGCAGGCATTTTGCCAACCGGTCCTCGAAGACCGGCTTCAGCAGGTAGTCCACCGCGGCGAGTTCGAAGGCGCGGACCGCATAGTTGGAATGGGCGGTCACGAAGACGACCGGCGGACAGACCGGGATTTCCGCCAGCACCTCCATGCCATTGGGACCGGGCATCTGGATGTCCATGAAGATGACGTCCACCTCGGACGGCTGCTGCAGCCACTGGATGAGGGCCAGGCCATCGCCCAGCTCACCTACAACCGTGCACTCGGCTTCCCTGAGTAACCGCGACAGGCGCTCCCGAGCCAGGGGCTCGTCATCGACCACCAGCGCGTTTAGATGTTTCATGACCGTATTCTACTTGGATCGCCTCCAGCCGAATGCTGGCAAGCGTCCCCTGGCCCGAGGGCCCGACGAAAATGCTGGCCCGGTTGCCGAAATGCAGGGCCAGCCGGGAACGCAGGTTCTTCACGCCAATGCCGTTGCCTTCCTCGCTGTCGATGAAAGGCACCCCGGAATTCCAGACCTCCAGGAGGATCGCCTCGCCCTGGGCCCGGGCCCGGATGATCAGGTCCCCCCCGGGAACGCTGGGGGCAATGCCATGCTTGATGGCATTTTCCACCAGGGGCTGGAGCAGGAGGGGCGGCACCTCGATGGCGTCGAGGCCCTCGTCCCATTCCCAGACCACCCGGAGTCGGTGCTCCAACCGGATGGCTTCCAGGGCCAGGAAATCCGCAATGATCTTGCGCTCCTCCCCGAGGGGCAGCCGCATGTACTCGGAGGCGCGCATGATGCGCCGGAGCAGGTCGGACAGGTGCCGGATGGCCCGCTCGGCGGCCTTGGGGCTCTTGTGGACCAGCTCCGCCAGGCCGTTGAGGGCGTTGAAGAGCACGTGCGGATGGATCTGACTCTGGAGCAGACGGTTCGTGGCCACCTGGGCTTCGGCTAGCGAAGCCTGCAGGAGCTCATCGGAGTGAGCCCGCGCCGCAATCAGTCCGCCCGCGAGCATCATGGCTGGCCCCACCAGTGAGAGATAGAGTTCGACAAGCTTGCCTTGGTTGAATTTGACGTTCCCATGGGTATAAAACCAGGCGTCGACGAGTGGGAGAAGGGCTGAGACCAATTCACAGGTGATCACCGAAAGGATGAACCCCAGGATGAATCTCCAGGGCGAGGGGAAGCGGCGGGGCAGGATCCAGGGCAGGGGGGCCAGAAAAGCGAAGGCACCGATGTGGGTGAATGGGGACGAGAAAGCACTGACCCAGATCCAGCCGGACCCGAGGCGATGAAGCGTCCATTGCCCATGCAGGACGAGCAGGACCCAGAGGAAATAGCAGGTTCCGAGAACGCGCCAGTTCTTGGCTAGTGGGAACCAGGAAGCCCTGGAGCTTGCTGACCCCAGGATTATGTCGTCCCTGGATTCGGCAAACCCAGGCAAGTCATCAAAGAGCCGTGAGGAAGGTGGTGAGGGAGATGGGCCGTTGCTCACGGGCAGCTCCCGGTCCCTTGGCTTCCTGGGCCTGGTTCAGGGTTTCGCTGGCGCTGCTGGAGCGCTGGATGGATTCTTTGCGGAAGGAAAGGGTGTTGGTCACGGGGGCTCCCAGGTAGCGCCACATGGCGCCACCTATGTTTTGAGTCCTTCCCCTTCAAAAGCCAACATCTTTCCATGAACGGTATCTAAACACGACTTGAACCGTTCAACCCCTTCGGAGCCACCATTCAGCGATAGCCCGCACGCTCTTGATCGGGAACAGGCTTTCTGGGAATTAGCTTTATGCTTTTCTTCCGAGGATGCATTGCCAGTCATGTCTGTCGAGCCCACCTGCCAAACCGCCGATTTTTTCGTGCTCCGCGCGCCGGGGCTGCCGCTGGACGCGCTCGCTTCCCCAAGCCAGACGGACCTAGCGATGGCCGTCCAGGAGCTTCCAGGCGGTAGCCTAGAAAGGGAGCGGGAAGGGTTGCGCGAGCTCCTGCGCGAGCTCATTCGATGCAACCTCGTGCGCGAAGCCGTGGCCCTCGCCTCGCCGGATCTCGCCGCGCGGCTGGATGGTTGGCTGGGCGGTTCGCTGAAGCAGCAGGAGGCCCGCAACGTGGAGCGGGCCCTGTTGAAATACCTGGGGCGGATGAGCAGCCGCGCGACGCCCTTTGGCCTCTTTGCAGGCGTGTCCAAGGGCGCATGGGGCCCCGCCAGCTGCCTGTCGGTGGGGATCTGGGGGGATTGCCGCAAGGCCGTGCGCCTGGATTGGGGTGTGTTGGAGTCCCTGGTGGATCGGCTGGAGCGGGAGCCGGAGGTTCGGGTCGCGCTGACCTATGGGCCCAACTCGAGTCTCTACGCCCGTGGTGGTTGGTATCGGTACCTGGAACGCAGGGAGCGGGCCGATGGGCAGGGCCGGGCCTACCACCTCGAGGCCGTGGAGGCCACGCCCCACTTCGAGTTCGTGCTGCAGCAGGCGCGGGCAGGGACGCGCCTGGAGGCACTTGCGACGAGCCTGGCTCGCCAACTGGACGTGCCGCTGGTGGAGGCCCAGAATTATCTGGGCCAACTCATCGACGCCCAGGTGCTTTGCGGGGATCTCCAGCCACCGCTCACCAGCCCCGATCCCCTGGGCCAGGTGATCACCGCCCTGCAGGCCCAGCCGAGCACAGCCACCCAGGCCGAGCGGCTCGTCGCGCTGGAAGTGGCTCTGCAGGCCCTTCAGGATGCGCCCCTCGGCGCCCATCCCGAGGGCCATGGCAGCCTGGTGGCACCTCTGGCCCACCTGGGCATTGCCTCGGAGACCCGGGACGTCCTCCTGGTGGACCTCTTCCGTCCGGCCCCGGAACTGGCCCTGTCTCCAGTGGTTCGCCGGGCCCTTGAGGAGGGCGCGGAAACGCTCCGCCGTTTGACCGCGCCGCCACCCGAGGGGCCCCTGGACCGCTTCCGCGCGGCTTTCCTGGAGCGGTACGGCACGCGCTGGATGCCGCTGCTGGAGGTCCTGGATGAAGAGAGCGGCCTGGGTTTCGATGGGGGCGCTCCCCTGGATTCCCCCCTGTTGGAGGGTCTGCCTTTCCGCAGCGCGCCACTGCCCCGGCAGCTTTCCCAGCGGGACCTGTTTCTCCTTTCGCGGCTGTCGAGCTGGCAGGCCTCCCTCACCTGGGCCCTGGATGATGCGGACGTGGCGGCCCTTGCCCCGCCAGAGCCACCCCCCTTTCCGCCTTCCTTCGCGGCCCTGACCAGCCTGGAGGCGGCCAGCCCCGCCGCCCTGGATCGCGGCGAGTTCCACTTCTGGATGGAGCAGTATTCGGGCCCCACCGCCGCCCGGTGGCTGGGTCGCTTCGCTTCCGGTGATCCCAGCTTGAAGGACGCGCTTCGCAGCCACCTGCGGAAAGAGGAATCCCGGCGCCCGGAAGTGGTGTTCGCCGAAGTGGTCCACGTGCCCGAGGGCCGAATGGGCAATGTCCTGGCCCGGCCCGCCCTGCGGGAGTACGAAATCCCCTTCCTGGCCACGCCGGGCACTGCGCCCGACCAGACAATCCTGCCTGCCGACCTCCTGGTGACCGTGCGGGGAAATCGCGTGGTGCTGGCCTCCACGCGGTTGGGGCGCGAGGTGGTGCCTCGCCTGTCGTCCGCACACAACTTCGCCCGCGGGCCCGTGGTCTACCGGTTCCTGGCCCAGCTCCAGGATCAGGATGGCCGCCCCGGCGGATGGTCCTGGGGCGCCCTGGCCGAGCAGCCCTTCCTGCCGCGGGTCACCCGGGGGCGCCAGGTCCTCTGCAAGGCGCGGTGGCGGATCGAAGCCAAAGAGTTGAAGGAGGCCCTGAAGGGTTCGCCGGATGGCGCCTGGGGCGCCTTCCAGGCGCTGCGAAAGGGCCGGGGGCTGCCCCGGTTCGTGCAGCTCACCGATGCCGACAACACCCTGCGGGTGGACCTGGATCAGGTGCTCTGGGTGGAGACCCTGCACCACCTCGTTGCCAGCCGTGCCACCTTCACGCTCACCGAGTGTTTCCCGGAGCCCCAGGCTCTCGTTACCTCGCCAGAAGGAAGCTTCGCGCACGAGCTGGTCATTCCCTTCGAGGCCTCCGCGCCCTCCCAGCCGAAGGCGATTCCCCTGCCGGCGAATCCCGCTGGTCCCGGAGCCCGGTCCTTCGCTCCTGGTTCAGAGTGGCTCTACCTCAAGCTCTACTGCGGGCCCGCCAGTGCGGATCGGCTCCTGGTGGAACTGGAACCCCTCCTGCGGAGCACCCAGGCGGAAGGGCTCTGGGACCGCTGGCACTTCGTGCGCTACCGCGACCCCGACCACCACCTGCGGCTGCGCTTCCATGGCCTGCCCCTTCGGCTGCTCGCGGAACTGCTGCCCCGCCTCCATGGCCATCTGGAGGAACGCCAGACCCAGGGGCTCCTCTGGAAATGGCAGGTGGATACCTTCGAGCCCGAATGGGAACGCTACGGAGGTTCGCTCGGATTTGCGTTGGCCGAAGAGTGGTTCTTCGAGGACAGCCAATGCGTCCTGGCTCACCTGGTGGGGGGTCTGACTCTGGAGCAGCGCTGGAGGGTGGGGCTAAGGCAGGTGGATGCCGTCTGGGCAACCCTGGGGCTGGGCCTTCAGGCCCGGAGGGCGTTGGCCCAGACCATCCGCGATGGCTTCCGGAAGGAGTTCGCGGATTCCGGAGAAGGGGCCGTGCAGATGGGAGCGCGGTTCCGGGCCCTGCGGAAGGAACTGGAATCGGAGCTTTTTCCAGCGGTGCCGCCGCCCCTGACTCAGGAGCTTCGCGGCCTGCCCCAGCTTTGGGCCGCCTTCGACCAGGGCCTCCTCCAGGTGGAACTGGGGGGCCTCGCCGGGAGCCTGGCACACATGCACCTCAACCGCCTGCTGCGCTCCAGCCACCGCGAACACGAGTGGGTCCTCATGGAATTCCTGGCCCGCCTCTACGAGTCCCGCCTCGCCCGCTTTCCGGAAGCCTGAGCTCTGGGCCGGGCCCATGGAATGACGCTGAACCTGGTATCCGGTGGTCGAAAAGTCATCGGCTGGGAGAATACATGTATGAAAGCGGCTAAAAATAGCCTACAATGAATAATAATGTTCCAAAGCAGCTAGAAAGAACCGGATATCGACTCAAAATATTAACTGCCTATACTAACGATAAAGGCTAAAAACAGCCTAAAAAGCATGAAAAATACCTCAAAAGGCGAAAGGCAGCCTGAAATGACATTTGAGTACATGACCATTGCCGAACTGGCGGCCGAACTGGGCACGCGGGTCCGGGACCTTCGGGTCAGGCAGCGTTTCAGCCAGGACGAACTGGCGGCCCAGGCGGGGCTGGGTATCCGGGCCATCCGTGACCTGGAGCGAGGAAAGGGCTCCACCGTGGATTCGCTCCTGAAGGTACTGAAGGCCCTCGATTCGCTTGAAGGACTGTCCTACCTGGCCCCGAGGCCTGCCGTCGATCCCATCGCCCTCCTGAAGCAGCGGGCGCCCCTAACCCGCGTCCGCAAAAGCAAGCACCGCAATCCGGAAGGGGACCCGTGAATCCGAACGCGGTCGAGGTCCGGATCTGGGGCCAGCGGGTCGGCGCCGTGGCCTTCGACAACCAGACCAGCAGCTACGCCTTCAGCTACGCATCGTCGTGGATGAAGGCGGGCGTCGAACTATCGCCCCTGCAGATGCCGCTTCGCGCCGGGCAGGGCCCCTTCGTCTTCCCGGGGCTGGCGCGCTTGACCTACAGCGGCCTGCCCGGGATGTTGGCAGACGCGCTGCCGGACCACTGGGGCAACCGGATCGTGGATGCCTACCTGCAATCCAAGGGGATCCCGAAGGTGTCCGTCAAGGTCCTGGACCGCCTCTCCTACGTGGGCATGCGTGGCCTGGGTGCCCTGGAGTTCCGGCCGACCATGGGGAGCCGGCAGGGGCTCGGCACGGGCATCGATCTTCAGGATCTGGTCGAGGAAGCGCGGTTGGTGCTTGAAGGTCACCTGACCGATCAGGTGCTGACGAAGAAGGCGCTTTCTCAGCTCATTGATGTGGGCGCTTCCGCCGGTGGGGCCAGGGCCAAGGCCGTGGTCGCCTGGAACGAGGCCACTGGGGCGCTGCGCAGCGGCCAGTTCGATGTCCCTCCGGGCTTCGAACACTGGCTCCTGAAGTTCGATGGCATGGGCAAGGACACCGAACTGGGCGGAACGGAGAACTACGGGCGGCTGGAATACGCCTACCATTTGATGGCGAAGGCCGCGGGCATCCGGATGTCGCGCTGCCGGCTGCTGGAGGAGAACGGCCGGGCTCATTTCATGACGCTGCGCTTCGACCGGGACGGAAATCAGAAGCATCACGTGCAGACGCTCTGCGGGCTGGACCATCTCGATTTCCGGCAGGCGGGTACGCACGACTACGGCCAGGCCTTCATGGTGCTGGACAGGCTGGGACTCGGCTCGGAAGCCCGAGAGGAACTGTTCCGGCGCATGGCCTTCAACGTTATGGCCCGGAACTGCGACGACCACACCAAGAACATCGGCTTCATCCTGAAGCAGGTCGGCTCCTGGGCGCTCGCCCCGGCCTACGATGTGATCTTCGCCTACAACCCGCAGGGCGCCTGGACGGCCCAGCACCAGATGAGCGTCAACGGGCGTTTCGACGGCATCCGACGGGAGGATTTCCTGCTGCACGCGGAGCGCTTTCGGGTGCGCAAGCCCGAAGCCCTGCTGGCGGATGTTCGTGCGGCAGTGGCTTCCTTCGGGCAGTTCGCGGAAGAGGCCGGGCTGAAGCCGGCGGCCTGGGCCGGGATCGCCGGGCAGTTCCGGATGGTCTAGGGCATGTGGCGGAGTGGTTCGAATCGGAATCACAAGACCCCGAATCTTGGGTTGGTATCTGGGGAGAACGTCCCCACAGCAGGTCCCGTCGTTTTGAAAGGCGACAGGTCATTTTGATCCAGGATTGTCAACGCTCTTCTTCAAATGCGCATTTGCGTGGTCCTCTAGTCAAACACTTACATGGGATACGGGAACGGTACGGTGCTTGCCGCTAAACGGTTTTGCGCAGCAGTCGTTTGATCGTCAGCCCATTCCTGACGCCACGAGGCGGATGCCGTCTCGCAGGGCCAATCATCGATGGCAGCAACTTCTCGAGGTTTCCATGTCCAAGCTCAACCCGGCGGAAACAGTGCGGATTCTCTTGGGCCAGCCCATTCAGCGCGTGTGACCGTTGATGTCGCCTCGGCTGCAGGTGGAACATCGTAGGCTGCCTCAACCGGTGGGCATGCGAACCCGCGCCCAGCGGCGGTGGATGGCGCTCGGCGCGCCGCTGGTCCTGGGCACCGGCCTTTATCTGGGCATCCTGGCGCTGCTCGGCTCTGCACCCGTCCGGCGCGCTCTCCACGAACGAGCCGTCGCCGAGCTCGCCAGCCGGCTCCCAGGCGCCCGCATCGAGGGAACGGTAAGCGTCGATGCTGCGTTCCGACTCGTGATGGGACCGATCGTGCTCGGCCCACCCAGTGATAGAACGCCACTCCTCGTGGTCGACCGAGTCATCGTTCAACCGCGTCTGTGGCGCCTCGTTAGCGGTCACCTGGAGGCTGGGGTTGTCACCCTGCAAGGGGTGCATGTCCAGGCGGGTAGGCGAGGTGAGCGTTTCGCGGACTTCGTCCGCGCCTTCCGCCCAGACACTCTGCGAGCGACCAGCGCGAGGCCGGGACACGATGCGCCAGCCCCACCGGTGGTTGCTTTCTCCGGATTGGAGGTGCGTCTCGAGGGCTCTCCATCCACGCGGCCACCCGTTATCTTGGGCCCACTGGGCGGGCGCATTCACCTCGATCGGCTGGGGGAGCGCATCCATGCCACGCTTGCGACCCGGGGACCTGGGCGCGCGGAGGGCGCGATCGAGGCCACGTGGGGCGGCGGTCCTATCGCCCTGCAGTTCCGACTCCACGGGGTGGACGCCGAAGCGCTTCCAGCAAGCCTGCGCGCGGACCTGCCCTTTGAGATCCGAGCTGGCACGGTCGACCTCTCGTTCGCGGCGCCGAACCTTGAGACGCTCTCTCAGGGCGAGGGCCAGCTCACGCTTGCCACGAGCAACCTCACGGTGTTCGCGGAGCGACTCGCTCCCGAGCCGGTGGGCCCGCTCTCTGTCCATCTCGCGGGTCGCGTGCGCTGGGACGCAAGCGCGCAAACCGCGGCCCTGTTGGAGGCAACGGTGGCCCTGGACGATGCAAGCCGGGCCGCGCTGAAGGTGGCGCTCTCGGTCGCGACACAGCCCGAGCCTCACTTCGACCTCGCGCTTCGCGCGACCGCGGTGGACTGGGCGGCCCTGACCGCAGCACTCCCCCCGATGCTCGCACTCCCGCTCGGGGTTCCCGGACTCACTGGCACACTCTCCGGCGCTCTCACCATCGCCGGCCCGCTACATCAGCCGGCCGAATGGCGGCTCGATGGTGAGGTGGACACGAGCCACCTCGCGCCAGCCCTGGCCAACGGTGGACTCGATCTGGCGCATCCCTTCGTCTACGAGGCGCACCTCACGCGTGGTGGTACGCGGCGGGTGACCATCGGCCCCGAGAACCCCGCCTTCGTGCCGCTGGGAGAGCTTCCGAACCACCTGGTGCGTGCGGTGCTCGAAAGCGAGGACGCCGGCTTCTACGGGCACAAGGGGTTCGACCTTTCCGAAGTGCAGGTGGCCTTGTCAAATGGGGGGCGGCTGCGCGGCGCTTCCACCCTCTCCCAGCAGCTCGCCAAGAATCTCTTCCTCTCCCGCGATCGCACGCTGTCGCGCAAGGTTCGTGAGGCGCTCGCGACCATCGCGCTCGAGGTGGCCGTGGGGAAGCGCCGGATTCTCGAGGTCTATCTCAACCTGGCGGAGTGGGGTGACGGTGTGAACGGGATAGGCGAAGCGGCCCAGCACTGGTTCGGCAAGGATGCACGCGCCCTGAGCCCCAAGGAGGCTGCCCTCCTTGCAACCGTGATCCCGAACCCGGTGCGCTATGAAATGTACCGCAGGCGAGGCGCCCTCACGCCGGCCTGGGAAGCGCGGGTGGGCGACCTCCTCGCGAAGCTTCACGCCACCGGAGTGCTCGACGACGACGGCCAGCGCGCGGCGGAGGCGGAGAGGCTCACCTTCAGCGCGAGCCCGGAATCCCATCGAACCCAATCTGACAAGCGCCTTAACCGTATGGTCCCGGTGAGCCTGCCGAGGCCTTGAGTAGGCGTCCTGACATCGCTGGGGGTGCCTGCCCGAACCTTCTTCCGCAACCTTGAGACTAGGTTGGATGCTTGATTGGACAATGCGCGACGAATGCGTTCCCGGTGCGCTGTCCCCAGCCTTGCTCCGGCTGTAACGGCCGCATCGTTGCCCGGGGTCTCGGTCTCCTATCCTCAGCGCCGACCTTCAATTCCGGGTTTACCATGGGTCCTTCCCACAGCGTGCCCTCGGCCCAGGAGATTCCCCATGGACGCCCCCGTCTCGTTCGTCCTCAACGGCAAGCCCGTCACCGTCAAGAGTCCCCGGGAACGCATGCTGGTCTGGGTCCTGCGCGACGAACTGGGCCTCACGGGCACCAAGGTGGGCTGCGAGGCTGGGCTCTGCGGGGCTTGCACGGTGCTGGTGGACTTCGAGACCGTGCTCTCCTGTTCCACGCCGCTGGGCGACGTGGCCGGGAAGGCGGTGCTCACCATCGAGGGCCTGGCCGTGGATGGGAAGCTGAACTCCGTTCAGAAGGCCTTCCAGGATCACCACGCCTTCCAGTGCGGCTTCTGCACCTCCGGGATGATCCTGGCCGCTTGGGCCTTCCTGAAGAAGAAGCCCCGGGCCACCAGGATCGAGATCGTCGAGGCCATGGAGGCGAACATCTGCCGCTGCGGGGCCCACGTGAGGATCCTGGACGCGGTCGAATCCGCAGGCAAGGCCATGGGAGGTGTGCGATGAGGCGCCGGGACTTCCTCCAGGGCGTAACTGCGGGCGCGCTCACCTTCTTCTTCGCAACCCCCGTCGGAGCGGCGCCCATCGTGCCAACCCGCCCGGGCACCTACCCCGAGGATTTCAACGCCTACCTGAAGATCTCCGCCGACGGCCGCGTGGGCTGCTTCGTGGGGAAGACTGAACTGGGGCAGGGCGCCACGACGGTGCTGGCCATGCTCGTGGCGGAGGAACTGGAGTTGGATCCAGCCCAGGTGGACATGCTCCTGGGCGATACGGACCTCTGCCCCTGGGACATGCCTACCGGCGGCTCCCTCACCATGTGGCATACGGCCCCCGTCCTCCGCGGCGCCGCCGCCGAGGCACGGGCGGTGCTCCTGGGCATGGCGTCCAAGGCCCTGGGCGCCCCGGCCGCCGACCTGGCCCTGAAGGACGGCGCCATCTGGGTGAAGGCGGCCCCCAAGCGCCACACCACCTTCGGCGAGCTGGTGAAGGGCCGGAAGCTGGAGCGGCACCTGGGCAGGGTCAAGCCCAAGCCCCTCTCCGAATGCACCGTGATCGGGCGCAGCTTCCCCCGCAAGGACGCCCTCGCCAAGACCACCGGCGCCGCCAAGTACGCTGGCGATCTGCGCCTTCCCGGAACGCTTCACGCCTGTGTGCTGCGGTCCCCGGCCCACGGCCTGACCCTGGCCCAGGCGGACACGGCCGCCGCCGAGCAGATTCCCGGCGTCCGCATTGTGCGCGACGGCACCCTCCTGGCCGTGCTCCATGCCCAGCCCGACACCGCTCGCAAGGCCCTCACCCTCGTGAAGGGCACCTTCGAGGGGACCGAACCCGACGTGGACGATGTCCGCGTCTACCAGTATCTCGTGGACAAGGCGCGGCCCGGGCAGCGTGTGGTGAGCTCCCGCGGCGACCTCGCCGCGGGTGAAAAGCGGGCCGTCACCGTGGTGGAGGGGGAATACCGCAACGCCTACGAAAGCCACGCCACCCTCGAACCCCACACTTCCGTCGCCAAATGGGAGGAGGGCCGCATGACGGTCTGGGCCTCCACCCAGGCGCCCTTCGTCTTCCGCGAGGCAGTGGCCGAGGCCCTTAAGCTGAGCCCCGACAAGGTCCGCATCATCGCCCAATTCGTGGGGGGCGGTTTTGGCGGCAAGCTCGTGGCCACCGGGGCTGTCGAGGCGGCCCGCATCGCCCGCCAAGTCCCCGGCGTGCCCATCCAGGTGGCCTGGAACCGGGAGGAGGATCTCTTCCTGGATGGCTACCGGCCGGCCGCCGTGGTGAAGATCCGCTGCGGCCTGGATGCCGGGCGCGGGGCCATCACCTTCTGGGACAACACCGTGGCTGGCGTCTCCCAGGGCGAGGCCGAACTCTCCTACGAGATGCAGTCGAACCGCTATCAGGCGCCAGCCGTCCCCGGCCTCCATCCCCTCAAGGTGGGCGCCTGGCGTGCCCCCAACGCCCACACCAATGCTTTCGCCCGGGAAAGCCAGCTGGATGCGCTGGCGGCCAGGGCCGGCGTGGATCCCGTGACCCTTCGCCGTCGCCTCATCACCGATGCCCGTCTCCTGCGCCTCCTGGACCAGGCGGTGGAAGCCTTCGGCTGGGAGCCCGCAGCCGGACCCACGGGCCGAGGCATCGGACTGGCTTGCGGCGCCTGGCGTCAGGGTCTCGTGGTGGCCGTGGCCCAGGTGGCCGTGGACAAGGCCACCGGGACGGTCAGGGTGGAGCGCTTCCTCGAGGCCGTGGACGTGGGCCTCGTGGTGAACCCCGAGGGGGCCCGCCAGCAGGTGGAGGGCGCCATCACCATGTGCATCGGGCAGGCCCTCAGCGAAGAAATCCACTTCAAGGGCGGCCGCATCCTCGACAAGAACTTCGACACCTACCTCCTGCCCCGCTTCTCCGCCATTCCCCGCATCGAGGTCGTCTTCGCGGACAACTCCGCCATGGCCTCCCAGGGCATCGGTGAGCCACCCGTGGTGCCGGTGGCAGCGGCCCTGGCCAACGCCGTCTTCGATGCCACCGGCGCGCGGGTGACCCATGTGCCCTTCACCCCCGAACGGGTCCTGGAGGCCCTGAAGCGCGTGCCTGCGAAGTAGCCTGTACGCGGCTGGGACTTTTCCTGGAATTGGACCTCTGATGGACCGGATCACCCGCTCCGTGCGCGACTTTGTGCTGCCACTGGAACGCAGTGGCAGCCTGGATGCCTCCCTTTCCTTCCAGTTGGAGGAGGATGCCGCCGCCCAGGGGACGCGCCTCCATACGAAGGTCCAGAAACGTCTCGCCCGGGAGCATCCGGACCTTCAAAGCGAGCGGACCGTGCTCTCGACACTAGGACGGGATGGTTTCGAGTGCGTGGTGCGTGGCCGGATCGATGTGCTGCTTCCCGGTCTCCCGCCGATCCTGGAGGAGATCAAGACCACCTTTCAGCCCCAGCGGCTGCTGCGGGCGCTCGAAGCGGATCCCTGGCATCCCTTCGCCCAACAGGTCCGGATGTACGCCTGGATCCACGCCCTGGCCAGCGAGACTGCGCCCACCTGCGCGCCCACCTGCCGTCTGCGGGTGATCTCCCTGCTGGATGAAGCGGAAACGCTCATCGAAGTTCCCTTTGATCTGGCGACTTTCACCACCTGGGTGGCAGCCCAAGTCGAGGCCCTGCATACCCAACATCTGGCAAATAAGGCGCGGGCCGCCGAACGGAAGGCCGCAGGCGAAGGCCTGAGCTTCCCCTTCGAGGCGCCCCGTCCAGGTCAAGTGCGGCTACTGGAGTTGGTGGAAGAGGCCATGCAGGCCAGCACGCCCCTCCTGGTGCAGGCGCCGACGGGCCTAGGCAAGACCGCCGCCGTGCTCTATCCCGGACTTCAGAAGGCCCTGGCCGAGAACCTGCGCGTCTTCTACCTCACGCCCCGCAACAGCCAGCACGGCGTTGCAGAAGCGTTCATGCGCCGTCTGGTGGAGGCGGGCCATCCCGTTCGCTCCGTCACCTTGCGCGCCAAGGAGCGCATCTGCCCCCAGGACGAGGTCCTTTGCCACCCAGACATTTGCCCACGAGCCAACGGCTACTACGACCGCCTGAAGGAATCGAAGGTATTGGACGAGCTCGCCAAACTGGGCTGCGCTGACTCCACTGCCATCCAGGCCTTGGCCGATGAACACCTGCTCTGTCCCTTCGAACTGTCGCTGGATGCGGCCCGGAACGCGGACGTCATCATCGGGGACTACAACTACGCCCTGTCGCCCTCGGCGACCCTTCTGCGGTTCTTCGGAGAGAAGGATGCGCAGGCGCGGAACCTGCTCCTGATCGACGAGGCCCATAACCTGCCGAGCCGCGCCACCGCTTGGTTTTCGCCCTCCCTGGAGGTGGCCCAGTTGCAGGCCCTGAAGAAGGCCTGGAAGGGGAAGCAGCCGGCCATGAAGGGGCGCTTTACGCGACAGTTGGTTCGCTGCCTCAACCTGGTGGCCTCGAACGAGGGCGCGAACCGGAAGGTGGAGCTGGATCCGGTTCCCTTCAATACCGAGGAGAAACGCATCCGCGACCTCATCGCCAAGGCCACGGCGGAAGGGCTGGAGCTGCCGCCCAGCCACCCCTTGGTACAGCTCTTCCGAATGTGGTCCGAGTTCAGCGCCCTCCTGCGCGAGCGCACCGAAGCGCACCTGCTCACCTGGACGCCGCCGGGACGGCTCCAGATCACCTGCGTGGACGCCTCCACGCACCTCGCCGAGCGCTTCAAACCCCTGGCCGGAGCGGTGCTCTTCTCGGGCACGCTGAAGCCCTTCGACTACTACGCCCGCCTCTCGGGCCTGACGGAGCCCCGTTGCGAGGAGATCCCCTCGCCCTTTCCGCCGGAGCACCGCTGCCTGCTGGTGGTGCCTCAGGTCTCGACGCTGTATCGGCGTCGCGACCAGGAAACGCCCCGCATCGCCCAGTTCCTGTCCAGAGTGCTGCCTCTGCGCCATGGCAATTACCTGGTCTTCTTTCCCAGTTTCGAGTTCCTGGAGAAGACCCTGCCGTATCTCGACCTGCCGGGATTCCGCGTCCTTGCTCAGCCACGGCGGGCCACCACCGAAGCCCTGGAGCAGATCCTGACGGCCCTCGCCACCGAGCGTGGGCTGGTGGTCCTGGCCGTCCAGGGGGGCTCCCTGTCCGAGGGCATCGACCTCCCAGGCGAAGCCCTCATCGGCTCCGTGATCGTCGGCCCACCCATGCCGCCCTTCGACCTGGAACGCAGACTCACCAAGGACTATTTCGATCGTGCCTGCGGCGAGGGGGAGGCCTACACCTACATCTACCCAGCCATGGCGAAGGCCATCCAGGCCGCCGGCCGCGTGATCCGCGGACCCGAGGAGCGGGGTCTGCTGGCCTTCCTCGATCCGCGCTTTCTGGAGCCCGCCTACGCCCGGTGCTTTCCGCAGGACTGGTTCCGGCATTCGTCCCAGGAGGCCGTGTCCGACCAGATCCTCGCGGATGTATCCCGGTTCTGGAGCCAGGCATGACGGCTGGCGCCATCGACTGGCCGACGAATACCCTCCCCGAGGTCATGGGCGGCGAAACCAACACGCTACGGATATTCATCCGCGCAGACCTGTTCCTCTCGCTCTTCCGGGCCTGCGCTGAATCCCTCGCGACGGGAAACGCGAGCTGCCTTGCCGCACTGGAACCTGCGCCAAAAACATTGACGTCGCAGGTTCAAATCCTGCCGTGCTCCCCTCATCGCATCGGCCCATGTGATGTGGATTTGAACTGGTCCCGCTGCGCGGCCCCCGGTCTTGCTCCGGACGCGACATCTTGTCGCGTCCTCCACATCCTCCGCCTGACGCTGGCCCCCCGGAGCCAGCTCCCACTTGCGCGGGTCGCTCGCGGAGTCGGAGCCTCCTCGCAGGTTCAAATCCTGCCGTGCTCCCCTCATCGCGTCGGCCTACGTGATGTGGATTTGAACTGGTCCCGCTGCGCGGTCCCCGGTCTGCTCCAGACGCGACATCTAGTCGCGTCCTCCACATCCTGCGCCTGACGCTGGCTCCCCCGGAGCCAGCTCCCACTCGCGCGGGGCGCTCGCGGAGTCGGAGCCTCCTCGCAGGTTCAAATCCTGCTGTGCTCTGCCCATCATGCGGACCCTCTCGATCACGATTTGAACTGGTCCCGCTGCGCGGTCCCCGGTCTGCTCCAGACGCGACATCTAGTCGCGTCCTCCACATCCCACTCGCAGGTTCAAATCCTACTGCTGATTCCAAGCGTATGTAACAACCGGAGCACTCGGCTCCGGTCATCGTGTTGTTGGTAGCGGGGGCAGGATTTGAACCTGCGACCTTTGGGTTATGAGCCCAACGAGCTACCGGACTGCTCCACCCCGCGGTAGGAGTTCGATTCTAGCAGGGATTGCTGGAACGGCAAGGGCGCAGACGCCGCGGGTATTGGTATGCTCGTGGGACGCTTTGGAGGTTCGATGGGACGCCGCATGGTGGCTGTGCTGGTGCTGTTGGCCGCTGTGGGGCTGGCCGCGGGACCGCGGACCTGGACGACGGAGAAGTGGTTCGAGAAGCCGAAGTCGCCCCGGGTCGCCAACTACCGCATCGAGGCGGCCCTGGATTTCGAGCACAAGACGCTGGAGGGACGAGAGACCATTACCTGGCGGAACACGGGCACGGCGCCCACCCAGGAACTGCCGCTGCATCTCTATCTCAATGCCTTCAAGGGCCCCCAGAGCCTCTTCCTGAAAGAGAGTGGCGGCTACCTCCGCAAGGAACACCAGACCCGAGCTGCCGAGGCCTCATCCTGGGGGTACTGCCGTCTCCTGGGCGCACGGATGGAGGGCCGGGACCTGGCTGGCCACGATGGCGAGGACGAGACGGTGCGCTGGCTGACCCTGCCCCGACCCGTGGCCCCGGGCGAAACCATCCATGTAGAGGTCACCTGGGAGAACCGCTACCCGAGGGTCTTCGCCCGCAGCGGGTGGTCCGAGGACTTCCTCATGTCCGGCCAGTGGTTCCCCAAGGTGGGCGTCTACCAGGGCGACCGCTGGAACTGCCATGCCTATCACGCGAACACGGAATTCTTCGCGGATTTCGGCGTCTACGACGTGGCCCTGTCCCTGCCGAATGCACTGGGCTTGGCCCACACGGGCACCCAGACGAACTTCGTGACGGAGATCGAGCCGGATCCCAAACGGAAGCTCAACGTGATCTGGCGTCTCCATGCCGAGGACGTCCATGATTTCGCCTGGGCCGTGATGCCCCGGGAGAGCTGGCGGAAACCCGCGATGTTCGAATACCGGGGCGTGCAGGTCTTCTACTACATCAACGACCGCACGCGGGGGAACTTCCAGCGGCAACGCCGGGCCGTGGAGAACGCCCTGCGCTGGAGCGAGGAGTGGTACTTCAAGTACCCCTATCCCACCCTCACTGTCATCGATACGCCGAAGGACGCCAGCGGGGCGGACGGCATGGAGTACCCCACGCTCATCACGGCCAGTTCGCTGACCTTCGATCCACTCGGGGTCCGCGAGCCGGAGGTGGTGGCCATCCACGAGTTTGGCCACCAGTTCTTCTACGGCCTGTTGGCCAGCAACGAATTCGAGGAGCCCTGGCTGGACGAGGGCTTCACCAGCTGGTTCACCCACAAGGCCATGGAACGCAGCTACCATTCGCTGCTCAGTGGCCGCCGCTTCCTGGTGGGCACGGACGCCATCGAGTGGGTGGGCTACTGGAGCCTCCCCAACGCTGATCCCCTCACCCGGTTCGGCTTCCAGACCCTCAACTCGCACAGCTATTTCGTCGCGGCCTATGCGAAGCCCACCCTCGTGCTCAACCAGCTGGAGGCCATGCTGGGCCGCCCGGTCATGGAGCAGGTCGTGCGCGCCTATGCGCAGGAGATGGCCTTCCACCATCCCACCCGGAACGACTTCCGGCGCATCGCCGAGCGGGTTTCGGGCCGGGATCTGGGCACCTTCTGGCGTGATTTCGTCGAGGGCACGGACGTGCTCGACTACGCCATCCGCGAGGTAAAGACTCAGGAGATCACCCAGGGCGGCTGGCTCTTCTCGGACAAGGCCCCGGTCTTCGCGGCCCCGCAACCCGCCGCGCCGGGGCGCGTGGGCTCCCTTACGCTCGAGCGCAAGGGCAGCCTCCGGGTGCCCATCACCCTGTGGGTGCGGCTGGAGAACAAGGAAGAACAGCGGCTCGTCTGGGATGGCCAGGACCGCTGGATCACCTACGAGTTCGGCTCGCCCGTGGCCGGGGCAGTGCTGGACCCGGATGGCAACTACCCGCTGCTCAAGGATCGCCTTCACGCCAGCTACACCCAGAAACCCCAGCGGCGGGGCTTCCACTACTGGGCCCAGATGGTCTGTGGCGCGGTGACGGGTTGGCTGCAGGGTTGCGGGATCGGCTGAAGGGGGCTGTAGGCTTTGGGCTGTAGGCGGCAGGAAAGCAGGCTCGGGAGGATCGAGTCTCACGGCAATGACGAACGGCCCAAAGAGAAAAATAGCGCGGCCGAAGGCCGCATCAGGAAGGACTTCCTACAGCCCACGGCCCACCGCCCACCGCCTAGAGTCTAGAGTCTAGAGTCTAGAGCCCTTCACGGCCTGGCCGGCGCCGCGTCGCCCATGCGGATCGATCGTAGGTTTCCCTTGGCATCCAGGTCGATGAGGATGGGAAACCAGGCCAATCCGATCTGCACGAAGGGGAACCAGCTCGGCGCGAAGAAGGCGCTCCGGCCCTCCATCCGGAGCCGGCTCGCCAGGGACTCGCCTTCGTTGAGCGAGGCACCGGTGAGACTGGCATCGCGTTCGCCCAGACTGCCCGAGGGGCTGGGAATGATCCAGGCTGTGCCCGCTGGAAGTTCTGGCAGCGGACCATTCTCCGCGGGCCGGATCCAGACCCGCTGGGCCCCCAATTCATTCAAGCCGAGATCGCGGTAGTCCAGGCCCGGCAGGGTCCAGAACCGCAGCACCGGGGAGGGACCACCCAACAGCCCAAAGAGCCGCTGGCAGCCCGCCACGGTGTCCGCGGCCTCCTCGCCGGCCCTGGCTTTCACGGCCGAGAACCGCGCCAGGTTCCGCTCCGCCAGGGCCCAGCAGAGGGCATGGCGCAGGGCGTAGCCGCGGGTGAGGGCGGGGCCTGCGGCCAGAAGGCGGTCTTCCCAAAGCCGGCGGGTCGGCGCGTCGAAGGCCCTGGCCCGCACCTTCAGTTGGCCCCAGCGCCACAGGGCGAGGGCCGTGCCGGACTCGCGAAGGGGCAGCCCCTTCAGGGCGCTCTTGACGCGGTCCTTCGACAGTTTGAACAGGCGCCGAAGCGCCTCCGCTTCCTGGCCTTCCGGGCCCGTGGCGAAGGGGCTGTCCGGCAGGGCCTGGACGGGGTCAAAGGTGGCGGCGGCTTGCAACCACTGGTAAGGCAGCGCCGCTGCTCCCGGGAGGGCGGGCGTGGCGGGCAGGGGCCCACCCAGGTCGAAGGCCTCCAGCAGGGCGTTCTCCGCCTCTTGGGTGGAGGGGGCGGCTTCCACGACGGCGGGCGGAGGCGGGGGCGTTTGCAGCATGTAGGTCACCTTGGTGGCAGAATGATCCTCCGCATCATACGGGAGTCCCCCTTGTTTGCATCATCTTCACTCGCTTCGATCCTCTCCCCCCGCGAGCGTCTCGTGGTGGCCCTGGATGTCCCCACGGCGAAGGAGGCCCTGGCCCTGGCCGAGCGGCTGGCGGGCCGGGTGGGCATGCTCAAAGTGGGCTTGGAGCTGTTCTGCGCCGAGGGCCCGGCTTTCGTGACGGAATTGCAGGCGAAGGTCCCCGTCTTCCTCGATCTGAAACTGCATGACATTCCCACCACCGTGCGGCGGGCCCTGGAGGCCCTGCTCAAGCTGGATCCACGGCTCATCAATGTCCATGCCCAGGGTGGCCCCGCCATGCTGGAAGCGGCCGTGGAGGCCATCCGGGTGCACCGCGCTGCCGGCGGCCGCACGGAGCTGCTGGCGGTGACCGTGCTCACCAGTCTGGACCGGGAGGCCCTGGCGGCCCTGGGCCACGCGGGCCGGCCTGAAGATTTGGCCCTGGCCTATGCCAGGCTGGCCCACCAGGCCGGGTGCGCTGGTGTCGTCTGTTCCGCGTGGGAGGCCGCCAGCATCCGGGAGGCCTGCGGCGAGGGCTTCCACCGGCTGACACCGGGCATTCGCCCCACCGGCGCCGCCACCCAGGACCAGGCCCGCGTCATGACGCCCGCCCAGGCCTTGAAGGCGGGCTCCACCTGGCTGGTGGTGGGACGCCCCATCACCCATGCGGCAGATCCAGCCGCTGCCGCCGAGGCCATCGTGGCTGAAATGCAGAACGCCTGATGTCCGCTGGATCCCCCCTAGTCTTTCGGCCCTCCTTCGCCCACCGGGCCATGGCCATGCTCCTGTTCGCGGGATCCTGGCTGGTGGGTGTCCGGGCCCTGGCCCAGATCCTGGAACGCCTGCCGGTGCTGCGGGCCTCCCTGAAGGTGGCCGAGGCCCTTGGCGAACCCACCTGGTCCTTCTGGGTCGCCGTCGCGGCGGCCTTCGGGGCGGTGGTGGCGGGCAGCCTGCTGCTGCTGGCCACCCTCCTGGGCGTGCTGATGGTGGAAGGCTCTTCGGTGATGGTGGACGAGCTGGGTCTGTCCGTGGAACACAATGCCCTGCCGACACCCCTGGCGCGGCGGCTGGGGGCTGGCCGCCTGCTCTGGAAGCACGTGATCCGGCTCGAGCGATCCGGCCCCTTCTTCGTGTTGCGGGGGGGTGGTGGCGAGCCAGACGGCGTGAAGGATCCCACCCTGCGCTTTCTGCTGGTGGATGAACTGGAGCGCCTGATCCTCACCATCCTCGAGCGCAGCCCGAACCTGAAGCACGAGGACTAGGGCCAAATGCCCAGCTTCATCGAAGTCTTCGGCTTCATCACCGGAGCGGCCTGCGTGGCGCTGCTGGTGCGCCAGAACATCTGGAACTGGCCGCTGGGCATCATGAACAACGTGGTCTTCATCCTGCTGTTCTACCGCACGGGCCTCTACGCGGACGTGGGCCTCCAGGGCTTCTACATCGCCATCTCGCTGTACGGCTGGTGGACCTGGCTCCACGGCGGCCAGGACCACGGCGCCCTGAAGGTAAGCCGGGTGCGGCCCGCCTTGGGCGCGCTGCTGGCCCTGGTGGTGCTCGGCACCACCGCCCTGCTGACCTGGCTGCTCCGCCGCTACACCAACAGCACTGTGCCGGTGCTGGATTCGCTCATCACCGCGCTGAGCCTGGTGGCGCAGTTCATGATGACCCGCAAGTGGCTCGAAAACTGGCTGGTGTGGCTCACGGCCAACTGCCTCTCGGTGGGGCTGCTGATCTACAAGGGCCTCTACGTCACCAGCGCCCTGTACCTCGTGTACCAGGTGCTCTGCGTCATGGGCCTGCTGCAGTGGCGGCGGGCGCTGAGGGCCGAGACAAACTGATTCACCACGACATTTCAGTTTGTCTCGCGTATCGGCGAAGCCGATGCCGAGAAGACGCGAAGACACGAAACAAGAATGAAGAAAACCCCTTGGCGAAGCGAATGAACAAAGCTGCTCCCCGCAGCCCTCTCTGTCTTTTGGCTTTTTTCGCAGTTCTTCGTGTCTTCGTGTCTTCGTGGTAGATCTTTTTTCTTTGAATTACATCTTTGGCCGACTGAGGTAGGACTCCGCCCCCTTCATCTCGCCGGTAGGGCCGGAGGCGGGCTTCTTCGGGCGGGCCTTGCCTTGCTTCAGGCCCCAGAGCGCCGCCAGTTCCGTGGCTTCGGGGTTGCCGGGGGCCAGGGCCAGGACCTCGGCGAGATCGGCCCGGGCTGAGTCCACCTGGCCACGCTTCTCGCGCAGCAGGGCCCGCTTCAGGAAGCCCCAGGGGTTGGCGGGTTCCCGGGCGATGACCTCGGCGTATTCCGCTTCGGCCTCGACCCAGCGGTCTTCTTCCTCAGCGGCTTCGCCGCAGAGCAGGTTCGTGACGGCGCAGAAGCCCAGCCAGCTTTTCTGCTCGGCGAACTCCGCGGGGCTGAAGCGGGACTTGGGCTTGGCCCGTTGGGCCGCCAGGTCCAGGTGGCGCAGGGCCTTTTCCGTATGGCCGTCGACCCGGGCGAAGATCTCCGCGTCGCCACTGGCCCGGTAGAAGTCCTTCCGGATGCGGCCCTCGGCGCGGTACTGGTCGAACATGCGGGTGCCGGGGTAGAGGGCCAGGGGGCTGATCTGGCAGTCGCTGGGCCGGGTATCCCGGATGAAGGCGGCGGTCTCCTCCACGTCGGCCCAGGTTTCGCCGGGGATACCGGTGATGAGGTAGATGCCCACGTTCATGCCGACCTTGCGGACCAGGCTCAGGGCCCGCCGCGCCTGGCGCAGGTCCGTGCCCTTGTCCAGCAGGGCCAGCACCCGCTCGCTGCCGTGTTCCACGCCGAACTGCATGAACTCGCAGCCCGCCCGCTTCATGGCCACCAGGCGATCCTCGTCCACCAGGTTCACCCGGCTCTGGCAGTTCCAGAGGGGGTGCAAGCCGCTGCCCTGGATGCCCGCCATGAGCTCCAGCACTCGGCCGCGGTTGGCCGTGAAGGTGTCATCCCGGAAGCTGAAGTAGGTGAGGCCGTGCCGTTCGCGGAGCAGCCGC
>JBBQHW010000001.1:0-107978 GCA_038324335.1 Holophagales bacterium | reverse complement strand
GAGGATCTCGGCGGTGATGCCGCCGATCTTGATGTCCATCTGCAAAGCGGTAATGCCCTTCTCGGTGCCGGCGACCTTGAAGTCCATGTCGCCGTAGTGATCTTCCTGGCCGGCGATGTCGGACAGCACCACGAACTTGTCACCGTCGCTGACGAGGCCCATGGCCACGCCCGCCACGGGGGCCTTGAGCTTGATGCCGGCATCCATGAGGGCGAGGGTGCCGCCGCAGATGGTGGCCATGGAGGACGAACCGTTGCTCTCGGTGATGTCACTCACCACGCGCACGGTGTAGGGATTCTCTTCGGGGCTGGGGAACACGGCAAAGATCGAGCGCTCGGCCAGCATGCCGTGGCCGATCTCGCGGCGACCGGGCCCGCGGTTGGGCTTGCACTCGCCCACGCTGTAGCCGGGGAAGTTGTAGTGCAGGTAGAACTTCTTGCGGTATTCCTCTTCCAGGCCGTCGATGATCTGGGTGTTGTTGATGGTGCCCAGGGTGGTGGTGACCAGGGCCTGGGTCTCGCCGCGGGTGAAGAGGCAGCTGCCGTGGGCCGCGGGGAGCACGCCGATCTCGATGTTGAGGGGGCGGATCTGGTCAAACTTGCGGCCGTCCAGACGCACGCCCTGCTTGAGGATGGCGTTGCGGAAGAGGGTCTCCTTCAGCTCGTCGAAGCAGGCGACGAGATCCTTCTTCAGCTCGGGCTTGTCGGCGCAGAACTGCAGGACGGCTTCCTTCTTGAGGCCATCGATGGTCTTGTAGCTGTCGATCTTCACCTTCATGGTCAGCGCCGCGAAGAGCTGCTCGGCGTAGGCGGCGCTCACTTCCTTGTAGAGGGCCTCGTTGCGCACGGCCTTGATGGGGGTGACCTTGGGCTTGCCCACCTTGGCCTGCAGATCCTTCTGCAGCTTCACCAGGATGCGGATCTGCTCCTGGCCGAAGGCGAGGGCCTTCACCATGTCGGCTTCCAGCACTTCCTTGGCGCCGCACTCGACCATCACCAGGGCGTCGGCGGTGCCGGCCACCAGCAGGTCGATGTCGCTGTCCACGCGCTGCTCGACGGTGGGGTTCACCACCAGCTCGCCGTTGACGCGGCCCACGCGGACGCCGCCGATGGGGTTCACGAAAGGGATCTCGCTGATGATGAGGGCCGCGGAGGCGCCCACCATGGCGAGCACTTCGGGGGCGTGCTGGCCGTCATAGCTGAGCACCTGGGCGGTGACCATGGTGTCGCCGTTGTAGCCTTCTTCGAAGAGGGGGCGCAGCGGGCGATCGATCAGGCGGCTGGTGAGGGTTTCCTTGGTGGTGGGACGGCCCTCGCGCTTGAACCAGCCGCCGGGGATCTTGCCGGCGGCCAGCACGGGCTCGCGGTAGTCCACGGTGAGGGGGAAGAAGTCGATGCCTTCCCGGGGGGTGCCGTAGCACACGGCCACGAGGACCATGGTGTCGCCCTGGCGGACGACGACGGCGCCGTGAGCCTGCTTGGCGATGCGGCCAGTCTCGATGGAGATGGGCGTGCCGCCCAGGTCCACCGACACGGTGGTGGGGGAAAATTTCAATGCATTCATGAACGCTCCGGGGCCCTCGGGCCCACGTGGCTCCCCCCGATTCCGGGCACTGACCCGGATCTCCCGCGATCGCTCCATGAAACCCTTCCGCCGAGTCCTGAGCCAGGAGGGGGAGGTGGGCTTCCTGCAGAGGTCGCCGCCGAAGGGAAGCAGGTGAAAATCGGCCTGGTCAGCATAGCACGGGGCCTGGCTTTGGTCATTTGGGTGGTTTTGGGACTGCTTGTTTTGCCGGTCTGCGCATTGCGAGTGTCACCGAGGCAGTCATTCGCCGCGCCTTCCGCCTCGGATTGCTGGATCCGGAAGATGCCATCCAGGCTGCCGCTGCCCTGGAGGCAGGCATCGGTGTACTGGTAACCCGGGACGCCAGGGATTACAACAGACTGATCGGCCTGCAAGTGCTTACCCCTGACATTGCACTCGCCGCCCTGGAACTGGAGCGACCCAAGAGGCCAAAGGCCTGACTCGCCGTTTACCGCAACGCGGGAGGGCGGGGGCTCAGGCCAGTTTGCTGCCCGGGAGGAAGATAGGGTGGGAACCCGAGGAATCCCGCCGGTCCTTGGAGTTTTGGTCATAGCGCCCCAGGCCGGTGGGTGAAGGGGCATAGGTGGGCACCAGGCGCCGGAGCCAGTGGAGGATCTCCGTCTGGCGGATGCCTTCCTTCTCCAAGGCCGCTGCCCGCAGGGCTCTGACGCCTTCCTCGATCAGGCCCTCATCCACGTCTTCTGGATCCGCATTGAAAACCTTGGGATGGACCTCTGAGCAGCGGTCCTCGCCCGAGGAGAAGAGTTCCTCGAAGAGCTTTTCGCCGGGACGGATGCCCGTAACCTCCAGGTCGATGTCCTGACCCATGACCAGGCCGCTGAGGCGCGCCATGTCCGTGGCGAGATCCATGATGCGGACTGGCTCACCCATGTCGAGGACATAGACACTGGCGGTTTTCCCCAGGATGCCTGCCTGCAGCACCAGCTGACTGGCTTCGGGAATGGTCATGAAGTAGCGGGTCATGTCGGGATGGGTGACGGTGATCGGTCCCCCCGTGCGGATCTGCTCCTGGAAGATCGGGATCACGCTGCCCCGACTGCCGAGGACATTGCCGAAGCGGACGCTGACATATCGGCTTCCCTCGGGAGCGTTCCGGGCTGATTTCCAGACGAGGAATTCTGCGATCCGTTTCGTGGCCCCCAGCACGTTGGTGGGATTGATGGCCTTGTCGGTGGAAATGTTCACGAAGGAATGCGTGCCCACGGAGCGGGCGGCGTTGAGCACATTCAACGTGCCGATAATGTTGTTCTCCACGGCTTCTTCGGGGTAGACCTCCAGGTAGGGCACGTGCTTGTGAGCAGCAGCGTGCAGCACCACCTGGGGCCGCCAGCGCTCGAACACCTGCCGGAGGCGGCTGGTGTTGCGGATGTCGCAGAGTTCCAGCGACAGGCTCTGATTGGGGAATTCAGCCCGCAGGGCGCGCTCGACCGTCCAAAGGCTGTTCTCGCCACGCCCCAACAGCACGATGCGCGCGGGACGGAAGGCGGCTACCTGCCGCGCCAATTCGCTCCCGATGGAGCCGCCGGCGCCGGTAATCAGCACCATGGAATCCGCGAGGATCAGGCTGAGGGAACTCTGGTCGAGCTCCACGGGCTCCCGGCGCAAGAGATCCTCGATGGAGATATCTTTCAGCTCGGGTTTCCAGGTCCGGGTGCCCAGCAGGTTGAACAGGCCGGGCACGGTCTTGATTTCGGCCCCCGTAGAGCGGATGACCTCCGTCAGCTGGCGGATCACGAAGCCCGGCGCGCTGGGAATGGCGAGGACCACCAGGGTGATCTCGTTCTCCTGGATGAGCTTGCGGAGCAGCGTAGAGGGGCCAAGCACCGGGGTGCCCTGGATGCGAATGCCCTGCTTGTCCAGCGCGTCATCCACGAAGCCGACCACCCGGGCGCCGAGTTCAGCATGCTGCTTCAGTTCATGGGCGATCATGACACCGGCCCGGCCGGCCCCCAGGATGAGGGTCTGGTGGAGCAAGGTGCCTTCCGGGAGGCCGGTCAGCCCCAGGGTCCGTTCATGGCGGACTCGGTGGATGCCTCGCAGGGTCAACCAGAGGCCGCCCGTGGTCAGGGCTGAGGCAAGGACCGTTGCCAGGTTGAAATGGGGGTAGAGCGACGGGGTGGCCAGGGTCAGGAAGAGGCTGAGGAACAACAGCGTCAGCGTGGCAGTCGCGAGCCGCAGTGCATCGTGGAAGCCGATGAGACGGTAATGCTGAAGGGTGAGCTGAAAACCGAAGTTGACACCCATGGCCAGAAGGGTCCATTTCAAAGTGCCATGCGAAGTCAGGTGCCCTCCGGCGAAGATTCGTTCGCACAGCATCCAGGCGAACATGGCTAGGCAGGCATCCAGAGCCACCTTCACGCCCTGGCGAACCAGGGGCTGTTCCAATGGGGTCGTCGGCGGCAGGGTGGGGCGCTTAATGGGCTTTGGATTCATGCTGAAGGCAATCTCATGGAGAGCACCTGTTCGAGGAAGAAGGGCCTCGCGGGCGCAAGGGTTGCAACGGGCATGATAACCTGGACAATTGCATTTTTTGTTTTACCCATGAATTCATTGGAGATGGTATGCGATTGAACCAGGCGGGTGCGATGGTCCTCCTGACCTCGGCCCTGTTCGCCCAACTACCCCAGGGCCTGGACCTCCAGGCGCTGAAACAGGCGGCTGGAGCCCAGGGCGTGACGGGGGCTTCTGATGCAGTACCGGGCAGGGCCGGGGCCTTTCCGACCACCGGGGCCACGCCGGAAGAGGCCGCCAAGCAGCGCAGCGAGGATGAGAAACTGGATGAGGAGATTCGGACCCTGAAGCGCCGAGAGAAAGGCCCCCGGCGCTTCGGCGCGGACCTGTTCTCGGTGCGTCAGCGGGGTTTGACGGCCACCGAGGGGGGCATTTCCGAGGACTACGTGCTGGGCGCGGGCGACCGGCTGAACCTCAATGTCTTCGGCAGTGCCACCTTCGACCTGCCGGTGCAGGTGGATGGTCGGGGCGAAATTGTCATTCCCAAGGTAGGCACCGCCAAAGTGGGCGGCCTGAGCCTAGGCAGGGCCAAGCAGGCGGTCCAGGCGCTGGTGAACCGCAACTTCTCACGTTCCTCCGTAGATCTGCAGGTGATCAAGCTCCGTGAGGTGCGGGTCTTCGTCATGGGGGAAGTGTATCGGCCCGGCAGCTATCTGGTCTCCAGCCTCAGTTCCCTGGTCAACGTGCTCAGCCTGGCCGGGGGCCCCAGTGCTGTCGGCAGCTACCGAGACATCCGGGTCATGCGGGGGGGCAGCAAGGTCTACGGCCTCGACCTGTACCCCTTGCGGGCCGAGGGTCTCGGCAATCCCAACGTGGCCCTGCAGAATGGCGACACGGTCTTCGTGCCCCTGGCCCAGAATCAGGTACTGCTGGAAGGGGCCTTCCAACGGGTGGTGGCTCTCTCCTCTGAACCCGGGAAGGGCGCTCGCACGGACTTTGAGGACTTCGATGCTGATCCTGTTAAGGAACAAAGGGAACGGGCCCAGCGCGAGACCAAGGCCATCGAGGCACAACTAGCGCCTATCCCGGAAGCCGCGCCGGCAGAGCCAGTCATAGACCCACGGGACCCCAAGGGGATGACTCGGATTCAAGCTGCTCCTGTGTTGCTCAGCCTGACCGAGCGGGCCGCCCTGGAAGATCGCCTCAGCACCTTGAAGCGACAATTGGTGGCACTCAGGGAGGCCCCAATGGGGGACCACCGCCTGCGGATCAATCCCGAGACGAACCGCCCTGTTCTAGCCGCCGAGAATAGGCAGCCCGAGTGGCTCCAGCGATGGGAACAGACGGGCAGGGCCCCCGCCATGCAGTTCGAGATGAAGTCTGGAGAGACCGCGGCCGATGCGCTGCGTTTCGCCGGTGGTTTCGCCATGGAGGCGGGTGAGGGAACGCTCGCCCTTCGCCACCGGGATGCCTCGGGCATCACCCGCGGCCAGGACGTGCCCGCGGGCGAAGCCGCCCGGGCGGCCCTGGGGCGGGGTGACGTGCTGTCCGCCCCCGTGCGTCGTGAACGCACCGGTTCGGTGGTGGATTTGTCCGGGTGGGCTCGCGTGCCGGGCACCTTCGCCCGCCCGGAGGGCATGCGGGTGGCGGATCTGCTCAAGCGCGAGGCGCAGGTGCTGCCGGATACCTACCGGGCCAGGGGCGAGGTGGTGCATACCGCCCAGGACGGGACCACCCGGTTCCAGTCCTTCGACGTGGACAAGGCCCTCGCGGGCGACCCCGCGCACAACCTGCTGCTGGAGGATCGTGATCGCGTGGAATTGTTCCGCGTGGAAGACCTCCGCCTGCCCCGGCAGGTCACGGTGCTGGGCCCCGTGGCCCGGCCTGGCACCTACACCTTCCATGAAGGAATGCGGGCCTCGGACCTGATCTTCCGTGCGGGGGTGCCCGCGAAAAACGCGGACCGCCTGGTGGCGGAAGTGGCCCACAGCCGGGACGGCAAGCCCAGCGACGTGATCCGCCTGGACCTGGCGAAGCTGCTATCCACGGAAGCGGCGAGCCCCATCGCGCTCCTGGACGATGCGGTGAATCCCCGCATCCAGCCCGAGGATCAGCTCAGCTTCTTCGAAAAACCGGATTTCAAGGTGCACCACACCGTGAGGATCACTGGCCAGGTGGCCCGCCCTGGTTCGTACACTCTTGATTCAGCCAAACCGACCCTGAACGGCCTGCTGCAGCGAGCGGGGGGGCTTACCGCCGAGGCCATGCCCCAGGCGGGAATCTTCCTGCGGCGCATGAGCACCCAGGACGCTTCCCTGCAGCGGGCAGCCGAGGAATCGGGCCTGGCGGGGAAAGATCCCACCGCCAAGGGCATCAACGAGATCCTCGAGCGGCTGCACGAGACCAAGCGCCAAAATACCACCGGCCAGCTGCTGAAGAACCCACTCCTGCACGGCCTCCTGACCGGCAGTCTGAACCGCATGGTGGTGGACTTCGGCAGCATCGTAACCGGAAAGGTGGGGGCGGATGTGGAACTGCAGGATGGGGACGAGATCATCATCCCCAGGGCCACGGAAACGGCCTACGTGGTGGGGGAGACGGCCAGTCCCTTCGCGACCTACAAGGTGGGCAAGGGCATGAAGGTGGCGGACCTGCTGCGGCTGGCCGGCGGCACCACCCGCAACGCGGATACTTCCAACATTCGGCTCCTCAAGGCCGATGGCCGCATCCTGGACAGCTGGGTGGAGGGCAAGGCCGTGGAACCCGGTGACACAGTGCTGGTGCCCCAGCGCTTCCGCCGTGACTCAAGCTGGCAGGAGAATCTGGCAGCCCTGACGCCCATTGCGATTATGTTGAGCGTGCTAAAGCTCTAGGAACCTGTCCTGGTAGAATGAAAGGCCCCGCCCGTGCGGGGCCTTTTCATCGTGAGTGCCATGATCCTGCGCAAAGAATACGGCTTCGAAGCGGCCCATTTCATCTACAACCACCCGGGCAAGTGCCGGAACCTGCACGGCCACAGCTACAAGCTGTTCGTGCTGCTGGAGGGGGCGGTGAAGGCCGAGACGGGCATGATCATCGATTTCGACGACCTGTCGAAGGTGGTGGTCGAGAAGGTGATCGCCAAGCTGGACCACCGTTTCCTCAACGACCTGATCCCCCTCTCCACCGCCGAGAACATCTCCGTCTGGATCTGGGAACAGCTCAAGCCCGACCTGCCCCTGCTCTGCCAGATCGAAGTCTACGAGACCACCGACAACTGCGTGATCTACCGGGGGGAGTGATGCGCAGGCTGATGGTAGTTCCAGCCCTGTTGTTGCTGGCGGGCTGCGAGGCCATCAATCCCGCCCTGCGCTACCAGGAGGCGGCCCGGCAGTTGAGCTTCACACTGGATCGAGTGGAACCCCGCGTGGAACTGGCCTTCCCGCTGGAGCAGTCGCGACTCATCATCCAGCTGGACGTGGGCGTGGACAACCCCACGGACCAGCGCCTGCGCACGCGCCGCGTGCTCGGTGACCTGAAACTGGACGCCCAGGGCGGGGATCATCCGCTTGGCTCCGTAAGCTTTCCTGAAGGCGCCGACATCGCCCCCAAAGGACGTAGCGTCCTCAAGGTGGAAGTAGCCCTGAGCTATGGCGACTTGCGGAGCGCCTGGGGGCCCCTGGCCGGCGCCCTGCAGCGCCACGAGCCGGCGACCTGGAGCCTAGCGGGCGAGGCTCGCTTCGAGATTCTGGGCATCGAGTTCGGCGTGCCCTTCAGCACCCGCCGCGAGAGCGGCCGATGATGCGAACCCACAGCCCACATCCCACCGCCCACAGCCCATCATGATCCGCGCCGTCGTCTTCGACCTCTGGAACACGCTGGTCTTCAGCCCAGCGGGCAGCCCCTTCCAGCGGTTGCGGGAGTTGCTGCGCCCGGATCAGCAGCACCTCTTCGCGGAGCTGGTGCGCGACGGCATGGGGCAGCCCTATCCCTCGGTGCGGGCCTTCCTGGAGGCCTGGCAGGAACGGGCCGTCTTCACCTCCAGCCAGATGGACGCCATGGCCCAGGCCTTCCTGGAGGCAGGCACCCAGGCGCAGTGTTTCCCCGGGGCCGCCCCGGCCGTGGCCGCCGTAAGGGACCTGGCGCGGGTGGCCTTGCTGTCCAACACGCAGACCTTCGGGCTGGAGCTGCTCGATCGACTCGGCCTTGCCGAGCGGATTCGCACCCGCCTCCTCAGTGCCGACATCGGCGCCCTGAAGCCGGAACCCGCCGCCTACGAGGCCGTGCAGCGCAAGCTGGGCGTCTTCCCGGGCAACCTGGTCATGGTGGGCGACAGCTGGGTTGACGACGTGGAGGGCGCGGTGGAGGCGGGCTGGACGGCCATCTGGGTGAACCGCGATGCCAGACCGCGCCCCGCCCAGCATGCGGACGCGCCCATCTACGAAGTGCGCAGCCTGGACCGGGTGCCCGAACTCATCCAGAACCTGCAGGACGGCCTGCGCTGCCCGACCTGTCTTGGGTGAGGCAGCGCAAGCCGGCGGCCGGTCATACCAGGTTGCGATCAAGAATAAAGATTCACCACGGAGACACAGAGAACACTGAGAAGGGGCACACGGAGGGATACGTGACTGTTCTCCGTGTCATTCGTCCCGCACCCCGTCCGGCTTCGTGGGGCGCGACGCGCCCAGGGGCCGCGTGCGGCCCCGCCTCCAGGCGCGGGCGGAGGGCCACGCCAACGCGCGGATTCCGTCCGCGCCTGGAGGCCTCCGCGAAGCCAGCAGGGACGATCGCCCTCCGTGCGTTCCGTGTCTCCGTGGTGAATCCTTAATGATTGAAGGCGAATGCGTATCAGGCGCTGGCGCTGTCCTGGCCCGGCAACTGGAGGTCCATGACCACGGCGTGGCGGGGGGTATCCGCTCGTTCGACCCAGGTGACGCGGGCGCCCAGCAGGCGGGCCAGCTGCAGCAGGCCTTCGCGGGCCTCCTGGTGCAGCGCGTTCGCCAGGTCGGGGTGCAGGGTCAGGCGCACCTCGGCGCCGCGCAGGCGCTCGCCCAGGCGCACCAGTTCGCGGTAGGCCTTGAGCAGGGACGTCTCCGGGCTCTGGGTGCGGCCGACGCCGTTGCAGGCCGGGCAGGGCTGGGTGAGCTGGCGTTCGAGCGAGGGGCCCGTGCGCTTGCGGGTGAGCTCCACCAGCCCGAACTCGGAGATGCCCCCGGCGCGAGCGTGGTTGCGGTCGCGCCGCAGCTCCTCCTGGAGCCGCGCCAGCACTTCGTCCCGGTGGGCCGCCTCGACCAAGTCGATGAAGTCGATGACGACGATGCCGCCCAGGTTGCGCAGCCGCAGCTGGCGCACGATCTCGGGGATGGCCTCGAGGTTGGTGAGGTAGACGGTCTCTTCGAGATCCTTCTTCCCCACGAACTTGCCGGTGTTCACGTCGACACTGACCAGGGCCTCGGTCTGGTTCAGCACGATGGAACCACCATGCTTTAGGAAAACCTTGGGCTGGCGGGCGGCGTCGATCTCGGACTCGATGCCGAAGGCATCGAAGATGGGCAGATCGGAAGTAAACCGCTTCACGCGGTTGGCCCACTCGGGATGCAGCTTTTCCACGAACTCGAGCACCTCGCCATGCGCTTCGGCGTCATCCACCCAGAAGGTGGAAACCTCTTCCCGGAAGATGTCGCGCATGACCTTGTGGAGCAGGCGCAGATCCTGCCAGACGAGGCCCGGAGCGGCCACGGTCTCGGCCTTGGCCTGGATCTCCTGCCACATCTGGCGCAGGAAGGCCACGTCGCCCACCAGGTCCTCGTCCTTTTCCCCGATGGCGGCGGTGCGCACGATGAAGCCCTCGCCGGGCTGGGCGTGGCTGCGGATCAGCTCGCGCAGGCGGTCGCGCTCCTCGGGATCGGTGATCTTGCGGGAAATGCCGATGTGGTCGATGCCCGGCATGAAGACCAGGAAGCGGCCCGGGAAGCTCAGGTGGCGGGAGAGCCGGGGCCCCTTGGAGCCGATGGGATCTTTCACCACCTGGACCAGGGTCTCCTCGCCCTCCTTCAGGGGGGGCAGCGGCGGCGGTGGGGGCGGCAGCTCCTCGGCCACGGCCTCTTCGCCCTCTTCTTCGGCGGACAGGTCGGCTCCCAGGCGCTGGACAACGGGATCGTCCAGGTAGAGGAACCCGTCCTTTAGGCCGCCGATGCCCACGAAGGCGCTCTGCATGCCCGGGAGCAGCTTGGCCACCCGGCCTTTGTAGACATCCCCCACCTGGCTCTTGTTCATCGTCCGCTCGAGGAACAGCTCGCAGAGCTGGCCGTTCTCAAGCAGGGCGATGCGCATCTCCAGGGGGGTCGAATTGACCACCAGGGACTTGCGGACTTCCATAAAACCAACCTTTCAGAACTTTGCAGCTGGACGCCATGCCCCTGCCGCGGGCCCCGGGGCCATACCAGGCCGGAGGGTGACTCTTTTCTACCATAACCTTTTGGATGCCGCACCAGGGTCCAAAGGTTCCGCGAATGGATTTTATTCTGGTCAATCGGTGAACGCCGCCACGCAGAGGGGGGTGCGCTCTTGGGTCCGCAGCTCGGTGATGCGGTTGCGCTCATCCACGAAGACCACCTTGGGGGCCACGGTTTCGGCCTCCTCGGGGCTCATCCAGCCGTAGGCCGCGAGGATGACCAGGTCGCCCTTCGCCACCAGGTGGGCGGCGGCCCCGTTGATGCCGACCTCGCCGGAGCCCGGGATGCCCGGGATCACGTAGGTGGACAGGCGCGACCCGTTGGTCACGTCGTAGATGTCGATCTTCTCGTTCTCCAGGAACCCAGCGGCCTCGATGAGCAGCGGGTCCAGGGTGATCGACCCCACGTAATCCAGGTCTGCTCTCGTCACGGTGGCGCGATGGATCTTGCCGAGCAGGAAGTGTCGCAGCATGCAGCCTCCGGTCCAGGCTCCCCAGGGGAGTCCCGGCCAACGGCTAAGGATGGACCCAGGACTACCCCAGGTCCAGCCTCGATTTTTTCTTGGCCTGAATGGTCAGCGGTGATCCCGACTAGTTGCTCGGCGCGCTGAGGCTCACGTTGAGATTGGCGTCCGCGGGGGAAGGGGTCAGGATCACGTTGTCGATGAGGCGGGTGCTGCCGACATAGGCCGCGACGCACAGGGCGGCGGTGCGATCCACCTGACCCTGAATGGGCTCCAGGTTCTGGACGTCGACCAGCTTCAGGTACTGGAGGGAATCCACCTCGGCGAGGTGGCCCCGGGCCAGCTTGACGAGCTTCACAGCTCCCCGCTCGCCCTGGTCGAAGGCGGCTTTGGCGGCCAGCAGGCCTTCGCTGATGCACAGGGCCCGGCTGCGGGCGACGGTATCGAGGTAGGCATTGCGACTGCTGAGGGCCAGGCCGTCCGCTTCCCGGATGGTGGGCACCACCACCACATCCACGGTCAGGTTCAGGTCCCGGGCCATGCGCCGGACGACCACGGTCTGCTGGAAGTCCTTCTGGCCGAAGAAGGCCAGGTCCGGCTGGACGATGTTGAAGAGCTTGGCCACCACGGTGGCCACCCCCCGGAAGTGGCCGGGCCGGAAGCGCCCGCAGAGGGGCTCGGCGAGGTGGCCGGGTTCCACGTGGGTCTGGAAGCCGGTGGGGTAGATCTCGGCGGCTTCCGGCAGGAAGAGCACCGTGGCGCCCGCTTCCAGGCAGAGATTCTGATCCCGTTCCAGGTCCCGGGGATAGTTGGCCAGGTCCTCGCTGGGACCGAACTGGGTGGGGTTCACGAAGATCGACACCACGGTAGCATCACAACGGGCGGCGCTCTGGCGGATCAGGGCCCCGTGGCCCTCATGCAGGAACCCCATGGTGGGGACAAACCCGATGCGCTGGCCCTTCTCCCGCAAGGGACGGAGGAGGGAACGCAAATCAGCAATGGTACGGACGACACGCATGGACAAAAGCGGGATCCTTCAGGGTGCGCCACCCCAGCTTACCAAGGGCAGCCTCAGGGGCGCCACTGGGTCAAAGCCGGACGAACGGCTTCTGGAAGGGTATAGGATTCCCGCCCATCAGGGAACCCTCCTCCCCGCACATCCTCCGCCCAGGCGGCCAGGGCAGCACTCAGCTCCTGAAATCCTTCGGCATAGCGCCGGACGAATTTCGGGGAGGTACCCGGCAGCAACCCCAGCACATCGTGGATGACCAGCACCTGGCCCGAGCATTGGGGTCCGGCCCCGATGCCGATGGTGGGAATTTCCACGGTCTCGGTCACCTTGGCGGCCAGATCCGCCGGAATGCCCTCCAGCACCAGGCTGAAGCAGCCGGCCTCCTGCAGCCGCTGGGCGTCCTCCAGCAGGCGCAAGGCATCACCCTTCTGCTTGCCCTGCACCTTGAAACCGCCCATGGGGTTCACGCTTTGGGGGGTGAGGCCCAGGTGGCCCATGACCGGAATTTCGGCATCGATGAGGGCATGGATCATGGGCAGACGCTTGGCGCCCCCTTCCAGCTTCACGGCCTGGGCGCCCCGCTGCAGGAAGCCCCCGGCATTCCGCAGGGTGTCCGCCACGCTGAGGTGGAAACTCAGATAGGGCATGTCCGCCACCAGCATGGCCGTGGGGCGGGCGCGGGCCACGGCTTCGAGGTGGTGGTTCATCATGGCCATGCTGACGGGCAGGGTGTTCTCGAAGCCCAGGCAGACGTTCCCCACGCTGTCGCCCACCAGGATGATGTCCACGCCCGCGGCGTCCGCGATCCGCGCCGTGACGGCATCGTAGGCGGTGGTCATCACCAGCTTGCGACCCGCATGATGCCAGGCGTGCAACTGGGTGAGGGTGATGCGGGCACGGGCATCGGTCGGCAGGTGGCTCATGGGGTCTCCGCTGGAAGGTCGAAGCCTGGGGCTTCTATGAGACCACCAAAAGGCGGAGACAGGATTAACAGGATACAAAGAGGATTAACAGGAAAGGGCCGGAGAGGCATTCGAATCAGGTTCATCAACATCCGCAGATGGATTCAGATCCGATAGACATCCGCCCGCCGCAGGTGGCGGTTCCCCCGAACTGATGCCGATTCGCCTTCACCCAACTAAGAACCCACCACGGAGGCCTCCGTGCCACCTCCGTGGATTCCGTGCCTCCGTGGTGGATCTTTCTTCTTGAATGCGAATTCGTATGAATCAGCTCCGCAGTGGAATCCTGTGAATCAAGCCCTTCATCCTGTTAAGCCTGTCCATGCTCTTTTTACTAAGAGTCGGGCACCATGGGCAGGTTCACCTGGGTCTGCGCCCAGTCCTCCCCGGGGTCGATGCGTTCGGGCAGGACGAAGCGCAGGCCCACGGCTTCGACGATCTGACGGAAGCGGTGCATGTCCTCCCGGCCCATGAACGTGTTCGCATGGGCTTCCGGCACCCGCGCCCAGATCTGCTGGAAGCTGGGGAAGGCGTCCTGCATCCGCGCGCGGGCACCCAGCTTCTCGCCGTGCGAGAGCAGCAGCTGCGCCCCCTCGGTACTGGCATCGAGCACCTGAACCGGGAATTGCAGATCCCGGGCCGCGGCCTGGACCTCGCTCCAGGCCTGCAGGGATTCCTGCAGCACGGCATCCGTGGCCGTGACGGTGGACAGGAGCAAGGCGTGGGCCCGGTGCCACTCCAGGTCCAGCCAGCGGGAACCCGCGCCTTCCACGGGTCCCTTCAGGTTCTCCAGGATCGCCCAGCCCAGTTCGGGGGCCTCCAGCCGGGCATGCCGGGCCTCCCAGGCGACGGCCTGGCTGAAGCGGAGCAGCGCCAGCCGCTGACGCCAGAGCAGGCCGGTGGATTCGTAGTGATCCGCTGCGGCCTTGAACAGGCGGGCCGTGTCCCGCCAGGCACCCCGGAAGCGGGTCACCTCGCCCTGGAGGAAGAGGTGATCCCCCTGCTCCTCCGGGGACAGCAGGGGGGGCTGGGCATCCAGGGCCTGGAGCTGGGCGTGGTCCGCAGCCACGGTGTCGCCCAGGGCCGCCAGGGTGCGCGCGCGCCAGATCTCGATTCTGGAGATCAGGGCCGTGTCGCCCAGGCGCTGGGCCCTGGCCAGGGCGCGATCCAGGTGGGACAGGGCGGGGCCCAGGAACTGCTGCAGGCTGCGGACCATGCCGAGGGCCAGGTGCGCCTGGGCCTGGAGGCCGAGGTCGCTCTGCATGCGGGCAGTCTGGAGGGCCTCGCGCAGCAGGCTGATGCAGGTTTCGGGCTGGCCCTGGGCCATCCGCACCTGGGCCAGGGCAATCTGCACGGGCACCAGGTGGCGGAAATCCTGGCCGTGTTCCAGCAGGCGCTGGGCCGCTTCCAGCAGGGACACGGCGCGCAGGAACTGGGACTGGCCCGCCAGGGCCCGGCCGAGGGCCAGCAGCAGGGCGGCCTGGTCCTGGGGCAGGGGCTTGAACCCGTTCTGGGCCTGGAGCCCCTCCTCCAGGGCGCGGATGCCTTTGGTGAGGTGGCCCTGCAACAGGTGCAGCTGCCCCAGGGCCAGGCGGAGTCGGGGCTGCTCTGGGTGGAGGGGATGCTCCACCAGGCAGGCGGCGGCCTTCATGATGGCCTCCTGCGCTTCAGTAGGATTCCGCAGATGGAGGTACAGCATCGCCCGCTTGCGGTGCAGCCGCGCCTCGGCCAGGCGGCTTTCGTCGTTCTGCGGCGCCCGCGCCAGGGCGGCCAGGGCTCGGTCGAGTGCCTGAAGTGAAAGTTCGACGGGGTGTTCCGGGGCCGCGATGGAAGGGGGGGCAGCCAGCGAGGGCTGGGGGGCCAGGGGTCCCTGGGCCCAGGCATCGGCCAGATGTTCCTGCAACCGGGCTTCGTCCCAGGGGGACGGCTTCAATTGCAGCGCCTGGTGGATGGCCTGAGCCACCTCCTGGGCTGCTCCCGGGGGTGCCTGGTCGAGCGCCGCCAGCATGGCTGCGAGGGCGGTGGCTTCGTCCGAGGCCAGGGACTGGAGGAGCACCGGGCAGGGCGCCCCCTGCTCCTGCAGCACCGCGACCAGGGCCCGCGCCAGGCGCTTGAGCTCGGGTTGCGGCGTATGGGTCAGGACAAGGTCCCGCCAGCGGGGGTCGGGAATCCTGGCCTGGCCGAGCTGGATCCGGATCAGCCGCGAGCCCTGTGCGTCCTGGAGGGCATCCTCCAGGGCCTCATCCCGGAGCCCGAGAAGGCGCCCCATGGCGCTGGTGGGCAGGGCCCGGTCGGCCAGGGCCAGCAGTCGAACGAGGGTGGCCGAAGCTGGCGTAAGTCTTTGCAGGCGTCCCAGGAAGATCTGGCGCATGAGGTCGTCTTCGGCCTTTAGGGCCGTGGATTTCCCGGGCACCAGCACCCAGGAGCCCCGCTTCCAGGCCAGGGCGCCGGCCTGCTGGGCCAGTTCCAGGAAATTCCGCAGCAGCCCGGGGTTGCCCAGGCTCTGGCTGATCAGGTCCGCGCGGAAGGCCTTCGGAAGGTCGTGGCGACCCAGCAGGTCCTCCAGCACGAGGCCGAGATCCTCGTCTTCCAGGCGGTTCACACCCACGACGGCGGCGGCGGGTTCGCCCTTCAGTTGGGCGATGAGGGGCCTCAAGCCCGCGCCCTGGGCACCGGTGGTGAGGGAGAGCAGCCAGGGCACGGACGAGGCGTGGACCAGTTCGCGGATCAGGGCCAGCACCTCGGGTGTGGCCCGGTCCAGGCCCGACAGGTGGATGAGGCGCGGGTGGATCAGGCCCGCGAAATCCAGGGCCTCCAGGGCGGCCTTGATCTCTTCGGGCTCGGGTCCGGCTTCCTGGCGGTTCAGGTTCCGGCCCCCGGTGAGAAAGGAGAAGGCCTGCACGCGCAGCGACAGGGCCTTGGCGGCCCCGGGGCGCTCGGCATAGAGATCCACCTCGCTGCCCAGCAGCAGGGCCTCGACCAGGCGGCCCAGGAAGTGCCCGGCCGACTCCTCGGCGGAGGCGGCCAGGCGGTGGACCCAGATGCCCTCGCTCTCGGCTACTGAGCAGGCCCAGGCGGCCAGATGCTCCTTGCCTACGCCTTCCTCGCCCTGGAGCAGGACGATCCGCTCCATGGGCATGGGGGCGTTGAAGCCCAGCATGAGGGACTTCAGGTAGGGCAGCTCCTGGCTGCGGCCCCGAAGGGGTCGGGAGAGGTGACCCGAGAGATCGCGGGCGTGCAGCCAGGGCAGGTCCTCGGACAGGGCCGGGGCCGGGGCGGTGGGGGACAGGAAGCCGGGCAAGTCCGCCAGGGTCCAGGGGGCCTGACCGAGAACCCGGGGGATCTGGGTGAGGCCGGGCCGGCAGGTCATCACTTCGGGATGGAGGCACCGGGGGTGAGGGTCCAGCGCCAGCCGCTCCTCCAGGTGGCGGAGCAGGGCCTCCCGCTGTTCGTCGCCCCAGGTGGCCCAGAGACGTGCCAGCGGCGTGCCCTGGAGCGCCTGGAGATACCAGGCCTGCTCCCCATCAAAGCCGAAGTGGGAGCCCACGGGATCCAGGGACTCCGCATCCAGGAAGCGCGCCAGGAAGGTGTCGCGCAGGTGCTCAAGGTCGCGATCCGAGGGCAGGGGCGACCAGACCTGCGCGAGGAACCGGGCCCCGTCCAGATCGCGGCGCATCAGGTGCCAGGCGCAATCCCCGGCCCGGCCCAGTTCCAGGAGCCAGGTATAGCGATGGGTGCCGAGGAAGCGGGTCACCTCCACGGCTGGCCCCGGTGCTCTCTGGCGCTGCGCGGCTTGGGCATGGCCGGAAGTTTAACCGAGCCCGTAGCAGGCGAGGGACTGGCACTGGCCCGTTCGACTGTCCCGGGCGGGGCGCTTCGCCTCGGCCGCCTCACGCTGGCGGGGATATTGCTCTATCATGACGTGCCTGCAAGGGTTGCCCAGGAGCTTTCATGACCATCGGTTCTGTCGGTTCGACCAGCATCCAGACGCTTCGCAACCAGCTCCTGCAGCAACTGAACGCGACGGGTTCCGGTTCCCAGGATGCCTCCGGGTCCGCGAGCCCCCTGGGCGACCTGCTGACCCTGTCCCCGGCCGCCCAGCAGCTGGCCCAGGCACCGGCGGCCGTGACCCAGGCGATGGCGGACATCCTGGCCGGGAAGAAGGCCGCCGAGGGCGGCCTCGCACAGCTCAAGACCTTTCTGCAGAACAATCCCGGGAGCCTGGATGACCTGCTGAGCAGCGTGCAGGGCAATACCCAGGGCAGCGCCTCGGACACGCTGCTGACGGCCTTCATGAACCAGCAGAGCAATGCCTCCAACCCTGGTGCCCTGCTCCGTCTCCTGGGCAGCAACCAGGCCCAGGATCCCCTGCTGGCTTCGCTGGGCGATTCCGGCAAGGGGTCCAATGGGACTTTGTCGGCGCTCTTCGGTTGAGGACGGCTGGACCGTACTGACTCGACGCCGCCTGGTTCAGCGGTCTGGAGGAGGCAAGGCTGACGTCGCCAGGGTCGCCAGAGCCACCAGGTAGCACCGGCCAGCCACGCTGCGCTCCTGATGTTCAATGCGCCAGCCCCGGGCCAGCACCTCGCTCCCGCAGAGGCGCCGCAGCAGGATTCCACCGCGTCCATCCGTTGCCATTTCGACCTGGTCCAGGCCGAAGCTGAGGCCCTGGCCGAGCGCCTTCAACACCGCCTCCTTGGCCGTCCAGAGCGTGAGGAGAGCGCGCCAGCGCAGAGGTTCCGGCAGGCTTGCGGCCCAGGCGCGCTCGGCCGGGAGGAACAGGCTCGATGCAGCTTCGAGGATGCCTGATGGACGCAGGACTTCCAGGTCCACGCCGATTCGCCCGTGCCGTGCCAGGGCGAGCAAACGCGCCCCGGGGGCCCGGGCCACGCTGAGGGAAAGGGGACGCCCGTGACCGTCCCTGGCCCGGGGTCGGCCCAGCGCGTCGGGTCTCAGCAGGACGAGATCCCCAGCCAGTTCGGCGGGAATGGCCAGCGGAGCATCCCCCGCATCGAGGAAGAGGCGGACTTCACCATGACTGCTTTCGCCGGGCCCTGGCGGACCGGGAGGTAGCGGCTGTTCCAAGCGGTGGGCGGGTCGCGCGGGGGAGCCTTCCCAGCGCGTGCCTGGCGGGAGCGTCTCACCCTTCATGAGCAGGGACAGGTCTCCGAGTACCGATCCGGGCTCCATGACGGATCCATAGAGCACCACCGAATCCATCCCCACGGAGCAGCGGTCGCCGACCTCGATTCGGTCCATCTTCATGACCCGGTCCTCGAAGAGGTGGGTCTGGATGGTGCAGTCCGCGTTCAGCTGGGCCTCGTCGCCGATCTTCACAAGATCGAATTCCGTCAGCCAGGTGCTCTCCAGGCAGGTCCGGCGGCCGATGCGCGCCCCCAGCAGCCGGAAGTAGAGGGGCACGATGGGAGTGCCCACGAGCAACCGCAGCAGCCAGGAATCCGCCAGGTTCTCGTGCAGAGCGCTCACGAGTTCCGTGCGCCACACAAAGCTGCACCAGAGGGGCTTCTCGCCCGGCCGGTAGACCCCGATCACCACCCACTTCACCACCACCACGAAGAGACAGGCCAGGACGCCGGCCAGTAAGTAGAGGAGCGGCAGGGAGAGCGCCGCCACCCAGAGGGAGGCCACCTCTTCGATTTCGGTGAGGGCTGTGAGCAGCAGGCTGGTCAGGACCACAAAGCCCGTGACCGGGGCGATGATCCGGAACTGCTCGATGAAGGCCCGCAGCAGGATCATCCGTTTCGGAGGCCGGAAGGTGCTGGCTTCGCTGAAGACCGTGCTCTCCTGTCGGTGGGGTAGATACATGGCCGGCGTGCCCAGCCAGGCGCTATCCACCCGCGCGGCCTCCAGGGGATCGACGGGTGGCACGGACAGGACGCCCACCAGGACGCTGTCGCCCAGCGCCGTGCCCGAGGGGATGAGGGCGCTGTTGCCCACGAAGGCGCGTTTGCCCACACGGGTGGCGGCCAGGGTGACGCGCCCCAGATCCACCCGGGGCGGGCCGAAGGAGACGCAATCGGCAATGAAGCTCTCCTCGCCGATGTCCAGCAGGTCGGGGCAGCCGGAGCCCGCGGTGGACACTTCCGCCCAGGCGCCCAGCCGAGCGCCCAGGAGGCGGAACCAAGGCGCCAGGTACAGCGTGGCGTAGAGCGGCGCCAGCAGGTCCAGTCCCACGCCCATGAGCCGGTCCACATACCACTTCCGCAGGATGAAACCGCTGTGCAAATCGTAAGCCCCCGGGCGCACCCGGCCCAGCAGCAGCCATTTCGCCGCGGCGATCTCCAGGGCCAGCAGCACCACGAAGGAGACGGCCACCAGCGGCGCCACGATCAGGTAGGCGAAGTAGCCGTTGGAATTGGCATAGAGCTCGTTGATGAGGATCAGGCCCGGGAAGATCGCCGCCAGAAAGGCGATGGGGATCATGAAGGCTCCCAGGGCCTGGAATGCGGCAAACAGGAAGCGCCGGACCGGCGACGGCGAGGGCAGTTCCGCGGAGCTGCGCTGTCGGTCGTCGGCCGTGGGCGGCAGAGGCCGCGCGGGCGAACCGGTCCAGCGCTGGCCGGCGGCGATGCGGCCTCCCGTCGGGAGCAGGCTCAGATCCTCCAGCAGCGCCCCGTCCTCCATGCGCGTGCCAGGAGCAAGGATGGCGCGGTTCCCCACATAGCAGCGGCGCCCAATGTGGACAGGGCCGATCTCCAGCAGACCAGCTTCCAGGGTGAAGCCGCTGAGACGCGCGTCCTGGCCGATGCTGGCATCGTCGTCGATTCGCACCAGGTCGAAGGCCGCGAGGGAGGTGGTGCCCAGGTGCACGTTGCGGCCGATACGGGCGCCCATGAGACGGAAGTACAGCGGCAGCCAGGGCGACTCCACGAGGTAGTCCAGGGGCGTGGCGGCGATGATCCGCTGGGTGAGCCACCAGCGCCAGTAGTAGAAGCCCCACAGCCGGTGACGGCCTGGCCGAATGCGGCCCAGCAGGAGCCACTTGGCGGCGATGGACAGCGCATACATGGCGGGATAGATGAGGGCCAGCGACGCGAGGGCGGCGGTGATGCCGACCAGACGGGAATAATCGTGATCCTGGCTCCAGCTGTACACCAGGTAGGGGCTGAGCCACTGCAGGGCATAGAAGCCCAGCAGCGGGTAGAGGGCCAGCACCTGGGCCGCCGCGCAGAGGCGGTGCCGCCAGGGCGCCACCGGGTGCGACGCTTCCGGGGCCGCCTTGGCCGCGCGGGACGGGTGCACGGCCCGGGCATCGAATTCGGCCGCGAGGGCCCGTAGGCTGGGGAAGGCGTAGACATCCGGTACTGCGAGGCCCTCGAAGGATGGTTCCTTCCGGAGCACCGACACCATGGCGGCCGCCAGGAGGGAGTGGCCGCCGAGGTCCTTGAAGAAATCCTCGTCGAGGCCCGGCACGCGCCCCTGGAACAGCTGCGTCCAGTGCTCCAGCAGCCGTTGCTGGCGGACCGTCAGGCCTTCGAGGGAAGGCGCGGGTGAGTCCCGTTGCCGGGGCGCCGGCAGCCGCTTCCGGTCCAGCTTGCCGCTAACCAGGGTGGGCAGGCTCTCCAGGCTGTCGATGGCGCTGGGGACCATGTAGCTGGGCAGGCGCTCCCGCAGACTCTGCAGCAGACCTGCCTCGTCCACGGCAGAGCCTGGGCGGGGGACCACGTAGGCCACCAGGCGCTCCAGGCCCTCCTCCTGCCACAGGGTCACCGCGGCGGCCAGTACCGAAGGATCCAGGCGCAGGGAGGCTTCCACTTCCTCGAGCTCGATGCGGAAGCCCCGCAGCTTCACCTGGGAGTTGAGGCGCCCCAGGAATTCCAAATCTCCGTTGTCGTTGAAACGGACGCGGTCCCCGGTGCGGTAGAGACGCTGCGTGAAGGGTCCATCCGCGAAGGGATTCGGGATGAAGCGCTCGGCCGTGAGGTCCGGCCGACCCAGGTAGCCCGGTGACAGCCCCGCGCCCGAGAGGTGCAGTTCGCCCGGGACGCCGATGGGACAAAGGCGCCCCTGCTCGTCCAGGACGTAAACCCGGGCGTTGGGCACGGCCTTGCCGATGGTGACGGGCCGGCCCGGCAGCAGGTCGGTCCAGGTGGCGATGACCGTGGCTTCGGTGGGGCCGTAGGTGTTCACCAGCCGGAGGTCTGGTCGCCACCAGCGGGCCACCAGATCCGCGGGGCAGGCCTCGCCGCCGAGGATGTGCAGCCGCAGGGTGGGAACCGGATCACTCTGGATGCCCAGCAGGGTGGGTACCGTGGACCACACGGTGACCCCGGCTTCGCCCAGGCGCCTGGCCAGATCCGGGCCCGCTTGCATCAGCGTCTTCGTGCCTGCCACCAGGCATGCGCCACTGGCCCAGGCCAGCCACAACTCTTCCACGGAGGCATCGAAGGCCAGGGAGAAGCCCTGGAAGACCCGGTCTTCGGGTCCCAGGCCGAAGAGCCGCTGCTCCGCCCTGACGAAAGTGCAGGCGGAGCGGTGGGTGATGGGCACGCCCTTGGGAGTACCCGTGGAACCCGACGTGAAGATGACGTAGGCGAGGTCGTCCGGGCCACAGTCTTCCGTGGGAAGCGGATTCGCGATTGGCGTCCGGTCACCAGCCGGATCCGATGGATCCAGGATTGGACAGACGCTGTGGAACTCCAGGCCCGCGGAGTCAAGCGCCAGCAGCAGGTCCATGCCGCATTCGGTGGCCACCTGACGCACCCGGGCAGGGGGAAGGTCGGGGTCCAGCGGCACGTAGGCCGCGCCGGCCTTCAGGATGCCCAGCAGGGCTGCATAGGCGTTCAGGCCCCGGGGCAGCCAGTGGCCCACCAGGGACCCGCGCCCCAGGCCGCGCGAACGCAGCAGGCGGGCGATGCGGGCGGCCCGCTCGTCCAGGTCCGCGTAGGTGTAGCCATGGCCAGCCTCCTCGACGGCCGGTCGGCTGGCATGGCGAAGCGCAGTCTCGGCGAAGAGTTGGGCCAGGGTCTCCCCCCGCGTGAGGTCGGGATCGTGGGGAGGACCGGAGAAGGAGCCCAGCAGGAGTTCGCGTTCCCGGGGCTCCAGCAGGGCCGCCCCAGGTGGTTGCTTCTCGTGCGGATCGGGAGAAGCCATGGCTGTTTCCAAGGACCTGCAAGGTGTTGGGGCGACTGTCTTCCTGGAAGCCTGGCTGGTAGCGTACCCCGGTCCTGCCACTTCCCACTATGCCAGTGACCCACGCGAAGGGTCCGGGGTTGACGGCCGCCATTGAAACCCCGTGATGCTGACGGGGAGAGCGCACCGAAGGGCCGGCTCGGGGCTGCTTCAGATGACCTCGGCCAGCGCGGTCTTCTGGGCCCTTCGTCGTGTCATGACGCCATTGATGGTCTGGGCAGGGGCCAGCAGCATGTAGGTCCATCCCGCCAGAAGCCCCGTATCCGAGGTGAACCGGGCGATGACAATGGAGAGAAGGGCCACACCCACGTTGATGAGGAAGCGCCGCAGCGTGCCCCTCAATTCCGAGCGGTCCGCCTGGTCCAGGCGCAGCTGCTCCCGCAGGCGCCAGGCGTGGAGATGCATCAGGAATAGCACCAGATTGACGGTGAGGAAACCCAGCCCGTAGATCACCATCAGCGTCTTGATCTCGGCCACCGTTTTGACAGCCTCCACGGCCTGGCCCAGGAGCAGGCCATTGACCAGCAGGGTGAAGAGGAACTTCATGGGATAGACGTAGAGCAGCACGACGAATAGCAGGGCCATGTTGAGGATCACCGTGGTCGTGTCCGTGAGCGGATAGCGCTTGAAGAACGTGTGATGGTCGAACCAGATGAGGACCAGGAAGGCGAAACAGACCCCGAAGGCCACGAAGCCCCAGAGGGTGTGAAACAGTTCCTGGGCTGATTTGGGCACCTCCAGCGAGACGACCAGCAGCGTGACGGCAAAGGCGAAGACGGCATCGCTGAAGCCCTCGATCCGATGGAGGGCGAAGCCGTGGCGTTGGCCCGCATGGTTGGGAAGTTCGGACATGGGCACCTCTGCTTGGGGGGCGCTGCCTGTTGATGGATTGGATTCCGTTGATCCTAACCCAGGAGGCCCTTTCAGATGTCAGGGCAGGGCTACCGGCTGAAGAAGGGATCCAGGATCACCGCCGCCGTGAGCACCAGGGCGAAGAGGTTGATGTTCATGAAGACGCGGCGATAGAGGGCCGCGTCCTGGCCGGGCTTCAGCAGGGGCAAGGAGCCGGCGATGAGCCAGAGGGCGCCGAGGCCGAGCATGAGCTCCGCGGGCCAGGAGCCCAGCACCCGAAACAGGGGCAGCAGGCCGCAGGCGGCGGCGGTGCCGCAGGTCCACGTGAAGGTGAGGCGCGACAGTCGGGGCCGGCCGAAAAGGCCCACCAGGGTGGGGTAGCCGGCCGCCTCATAGCCCTCCGCATGGAGACCCACCAGCAGCCAGAAATGGGGCACCTGCCAGATGAAGAACACGAAGGCCAGGGCGAGTACGGAAGGGTCGGTCAGGTGCCCGCCGGCGGCGGTCCAGCCGATGGCCGGGGGCAGGGCGCCGATGAGCGAACCCGGCACCACCGCGAAGGCGCTGACGCGTTTCAGGGGCGTGTAGAAGCCGTTGTACCAGGCCAGCGCCAGGGCCCCCAGCAGGGCCGAGGTGAGGTTGTGGGCCAGGAGCAGGATCAGGAAGCCCGCGACGGCCATGGCCACGGCGATGACGGCGGCCGTGGCGGGGGAGAGATCCCCCCGCGGGATGGGCCGATTGGCGGTGCGGGGCATGAGGGCGTCGAGCTTGTGCTCCTGCACTTCGTTGAGGGCGCTGCTGCCCATGGCCAGCAGGAGGATGCCCACCAGGGTGGTGACCAGGCCGGCATTGGCGCCCCGCAGAAAAGCCACGTAGCCCGCCGCCGCCGTGAAGGTGGAGGCTCCCGAAATCCGGAGCTTGGTCAGCTCCAGGAAGGTGGAGAGGGGGCTGGGTTTGGGAAGGGCCATGGCGGCTGCGCTCAAGGGTTCTCCCTCGGGGTAGTAATGGAATTGTGGATTTTAGAAGCGGAACACAGAGGACACAGAGTTCTCGCAGAGGTGCACAGAGGGCAAGCAAAGTGATTCATTTTTAAGTTCTCTGTGTCCTCTGTGGGTTTTCTGTGTCCTCTGTGTTCCGCCTTTAGTTCAAGGTCTTGATGTAGCCCACGACTGCGTTGAGTTCCTGCTCCGTGAGCGGGGTCGGGGGCATGGAGGGCGGATAGCCGCGGACCACCTGGTCCATGGGGTTGGTGATGGACCGGCGCAGGTAGGCGTCGTCCACCGTGATGGTCTTGTAGTTGCCGGAGACGAGCACTTCCTGCTCCCGGCCATAGAGGGCCTTGAGGGTGGGGCCAACCTTGGGTTTGCCGTCCACGGAGTGGCAGGCCAGGCAGCCCTTGGCTGTGAGCACGGCCAGGCCCGGGGGCAGGTCCTTGAGGTCGGGATGGGCCTCGCTGGCGCGGAGGCCCTTGCCGGGCTCCGGCGCCTCCTCGGGGCCGAAGTACCAGGCCTTGAATTCCTCCTCGGGCACCACGATGACCTTGCTCAGCATGAGGCTGTGGTCCACGCCGCAGATGACCGTGCATTCGATGTCGAAGGAGCCCAGCTTGGTGGCCTGGAACCAGGTGGTGTTGGTGCGGGCGGGCACGACGTCGATCTTGAGGCGGAAGGAGGGCACGTAGAAGCCATGCACCATGTCGGCGCTGCGGACCTCCACCTTCATGGGCTTGCCGATGGGAGCGAAGAGCACCTTGGTCCGCTTGCCGTTGGGATATTCGAATGACCAGCTCCACTGCCGGGCCGTGACCTTGATGGCCATGGAATCGCGCGGGGCCTGACTCATGTACTCGTAGTTGGTCCAGCCGTAGTAGAAGATCGACAGGAAGAGCACCAGGGGGATGGTGGTCCAGACGATCTCCAGGCCCAGGTGGCCCTCGATCTGCTCGGCCACCGGGTGGCGCTTCTTGCTGTAGCGGAAGACGAAATAGATCATCAGCGCGGTGATGAAGACCAGGAAGGCCACCGAGAGCCCGAACACGTAGAAGAAGACCGCATCGGACTTCTGGGCCGAAAGGGCGGCTTGGTTCATCCAGTCCATGGGAGCCTCAATGGAAAGCAACGTCGGAGAAGAGCAGGGCGAAGAAGATCAACAAGGTGCCCAGAGTCACCAGGACGACGACCTTGAACAGGGGGCCCTCGTACTTCAGGTGCATGAAGAAGTAGAACACCAGGCCCGCCTTGAGGGGGGTCAGGGTGAGTAGTCCCCACACGGCGGCGGTCTGGCCCAGGTGGCTGACGCCCACCAGGCAGCCGGTGAGGATCAGCAGCAGCACCCACACCTTGATGAAGGTACCGTAGCCGGGATGCTCGGCGTGTTCGGCGGAGGCATGTCCGTCGGAGGAAAGATCGATGGGTTCGGCGTGGTCGCTCATGGCCATACCCTTACGCAGCAAGGTAGAACAGCGGGAGAAGGAAGATCCAGATCACATCCACCAGGTGCCAATAGAGGCCGCTGTTTTCCAGGTGGATGTAGCGGTCCTGGCGGACGCGATCCGTGGCCACCCACCAGAGCATGACGCTCAGCACCCCGAGGCCCACGATGACGTGCACCCCATGCAGGCCGGTCATGGTGAAGTAGAGCCCGAAGAAGACCTGTTCCCCCGGAGGCAGCGTGGCCAGGTGCGGGGAATTCGGATAGAGGCCGTGGTGGAACTTGGCGGCCCACTCGAAGGACTTGATGACCAGGAAGGTGAGGCCCAGCCCCAGGGTGGTGCCCAGGAAGGCCAGGGCCCGCCGCTTCTCGGCCCGCTGGACCGCCACGATGGCTAGCACCACCGTGAGGCTGCTGGTGAGCAGCACCAGCGTGTTGGTCACGCCGAGGGTGACGTTCAGTTCCGAGCCGCCATGGTGAAACTCCGCCGGATAGCGGTACCGCATGTAGGAGTAGGCGATGAAGAGGCCGCCGAAGAGGACCATTTCGGTGACCAGGAACAGCCACATGCCCAGGCGCGCGCCGTAGTCGTCGCGGTGCACATGCCCCGTCATGACCTGCCCTCCTGCTCGAATTCATAGGGCCCGTGGGTGATGATGGGGATCTCTTCGAAATTCTCCAGCGGGGGTGGGCTGGGGATGGTCCATTCCAGGGTGACGCCGCCCCAGGGGTTGTCCTCGGCCTTCTCGCCCTTGAGAATCGCGTAGAGCAGCGTCCCGAAGAACATGAGTAGGCCCAGCACGAGGAACCAGCTGCCCACGGTGGCCACCACGTGCATGGTGTGGAACTGGGGCAGGTGGACGTAGTAGCGGCGGGGCATACCCATGAGGCCGAGGATCAGCATGCCGAAATACAGCATGTTGAAGCCGATGAACATGGGGAACCAGGAGGCATAGATGGCCTTCTTGGAATACATCTTTCCCCACATTTTCGGGAACCAATAGAGCAAGGCCGCAAAAAAGCCCATGCCGGTGCCGCCGAACATCACGTAGTGGAAGTGGCCCACGATGAAATAGGTGTCATGGACATGCACGTTGACCGCCAGGGCTCCCTGCATGACGCCCGTGAGGCCCCCGATGCTGAAGAGGAAGATGAAGGTCAGCGCAAAAAGGAGGGGTGGCTGAAAATCGATGCTGCCCTTGTAGAGGGTGCCCACCCAGTTGAAGACCTTGATGGCGCTGGGTACGGCCACGATCATCGTCAGCAACGAGAACACCAGGTTGCCTGTGGCACTCATGCCGGAGGTAAACATGTGGTGGGCCCACACCAGGCTGCCCACGCCGGCGATGGCGATGGAGCTGAAAGCGATGGCCTTGTACCCGAAGATGGTACGCTTGGCGAAGGTGGGAATGATCTCCGTGACCGCGCCCATGGCCGGCAGAATCATGATGTAGACCGCCGGGTGCGAATAGATCCAGAACATGTGCTGGTAGAGCAGCGGGTCGCCACCCTTGGCCGGATCGAAGATGCCGATGCCGAAGAAGCGCTCGAGGATCACCATGACCAGGGTGATGGCGATGATGGGCGTGGCCAGGATCTGGATCCAAGCGGTGGAGTAGACGGCCCAGCAGAAGAGGGGCATCCGGAACCAGTGCATGCCCGGTGCCCGCAGGCGGTGGATGGTGGTGATGAAGTTGATGCCGGTGAGCATGGAGGAGAAGCCCAGCACGAAGGCCGCGAAGACCGCCAGGCTCACGTTGGTGCCGGTCTTCAAGCTGAAGGGGGCATAGAAGGACCAGCCTGTATCCGGCGCGCCTCCGCCCGTGAAGAGCGAAAGCACCGCCAGGATGGCACCGGCCATGAAGAAGTACCAGGAGGCCAGGTTCAGCCGCGGGAAGGATACATCCTTGGCGCCGATGAGGATCGGCAGGAAGAAGTTGCCGAACACCGCCGACAGGCCGGGGATCACGAACAGGAAGATCATGATCACGCCATGAACCGTGAACATGGCGTTGTAGGTCTGGGCCGAGATGAGCTTCTGGAAGGTGGTCAGCTGCACCAGGCGCATGATGAAGCCGATGCCCATGGCGATCAGGAAAAACGTGACCATTGCGTAGAGGTACATCAAGCCGATGCGCTTGTGGTCCGTGGTGGTCAGCCAGGCCAGCAGGCCCTTGCGCGTTCCGGTGTCCACGAGATAGCTGGGCTGTGTGGCGACGTGTGGGCTCATGGGCGCTCCTCGGACTTGGTCTTGCGGCCCCGGCGGGTCAGGGCGAACACGAAGATCAGGGCCGCCAGGATGATGACGATGGCGCCGATGGTCGTGGTATTCAGGACGTACTTGCGGCCCGCGGGGTCATAGCTGAAACAGAACTTCAGGAACTTATTGATGGTGGGCTGGGCCTCGCCGCGGCCCGCCTCCTGGGCCGCCAGTTGCACGTCCGCGGGCAGGTAGCTGACGCCGTACATGTAGCGGGTGATCCGACCCTTGGGGCTGATGAAGATGATGGCCGCGGCGTGGATGAAATCATCCCGGTCCCGCTTGAACTTGAAGCCCACGGCATCCGCCAGGGCCTTGGTGGTGGCGCCGGGCCCCGTGAGGAAGCGCCAGGCGGCGGGCGGGAAGGGACGGGTGATCTCGGCGAGGTAGTTGGTGCGCTTCTGGGCCGCCACTTCGGGCTCGTCCCGCTCGTCAAAGCTCACGGTGATGACCTGCAGGTCCTGGCCGGGAATGGCCTGGGTGCGATTCAGCACCTCGGCCACCCCGCCCAGTTGTGGGGTGCAGATGCCGGCACAGCGGAAGTAGTTGAGGGTGAGGATCGTGGGCTTGTCGATGAGCTGGCGGAGGGTGACGGGCTGGCCGTCCTCGCCCTTCAACACCAGGTCGAGGGGGATGGTGGCACCGAGCTTCTCGTCGATGCCAACCTCGCCGGGAGCGACGGCGGGTGGCGAGGGCTGGGCCATGACCACCCCGGCACTCACGGCTGCGGCCGTGAGGGTGAGGGAAAGGAAAAGACGGCGAATCAGAGGTCTCGTCATGGCATCAGCGGCCGATGGAAGTGGAAGCCTGGGGGTGGGCTTCGGCGTATTCGCGACAGAGGGCATCCACGGCCCGGGCCACGGGGATGCGGTTGGGAACGACTTCCCCGGCGCTGGCGAAGAGCTTCTACAGGGCGGCCATGGCCTTGGGATCGTTGACGCCGTGGTCGAAGGTGCCCAGGGACTGCACCACGTGGGCCAGGGCCATGCGGTCCTTCTTGGTGAGGTAGTTGTAGGACACCATCGAGCTGCCCTTGATGCCTTCATCTAGGGTCTTGTAGATGTCTTCGAGACGGGTGCCGTTCTTCCAGGCGGCCTTCTCGGTGAAATTCCTGGGTTTGGGATTCAGGCCCGCGCCGCCGGGGCCGTCCCCCTTGCCCTGGCCGCCGTGGCAGGTGGCGCAGGTCTGGGCGTAGACGGCCTGGCCGCGCGCCATCAAGGCCGGATTGGGCGTCATCACGGTGGCGGGATCGATGGGCGGGATCACCTCCCGGGCCATGGCAGGGTAGTCCGTGGGATCCAGCCAGCCGGTCTCACCCTGCACGGCCTGGACCGGCGTGTCGGGCAGGGTGTGGGCCTGGTAGCGCAGGCCGGGCACCACGGTGAAGCCGAAGAAGGCCGCGATGGCGATGAAGCCGATGACCACCAGCAGGGCCGAAGCCAGGCGCATAAGTTCTTCGTGGGAGAGGTACTCGCTGAGCTTCATAGGCGGAACTCCAGTCCCTCGCGGAGAAAGGGATCACCCACGGGCATGTCCTCGCCCTTTTCCATGGCGCCACGCAGCCAGAGGAGGATCCCGCCCAGGAAGAAGAGGGCGAAGCTGAGCTCGGGCCAGGAGAAGAGCGGCTTGCCGAGAATGGGGAAGATGAGCCAGTACATGTCCAGCACGTGGGCGAAGAGCATCAGATAGGCCACGCGCCGGAGGCGCTTCGGATCCTTTTTCGCCGCCCGGGTCACCAGGGCGAAGAAGGGCAGGATGAAGTGCAGGGAGGCCAGGGCGATGGTGATGACGCGCCAGGAGCCGGTGAGGCGCACTTTGTAGTAGATGACCTCATCGGGGAAGTTCGCATACCACATCAGCATGTACTGGGCGAAGCCGATGTAGGACCAGAACACCGTGAAGGCGAAGAGGAAGGCGCCCAGGTTGTACAGGTGATCCCCCTGCACGCCCTGCAGGCGGTCCTGGTTCTGAAGGTAGAGGACGGCCAGCGTGGTGGCGGCGAGGCCGCCGAGGAAGGCACCAGCGAAGACGTAGACGCCCAGAATGTCGCTGTACCACTCGGGGGTCAGTCCCGAGATCCAGTCGAAGGCGACCATGGTGACCACTAACGCAAAGATGGCCATGAAAGCCGGGGCGAACTTGCGTGCGCGGAAGTTGAAGGAGGGATCCTTCGTGGTGTCCTGCTTCAGGGAGCCGCCCACCAGTACGGCCAGGCCCAGCAGGCAGAGGCCGAATGCGATGAGTGTGCGGACTGAGAAGAAGGGCACGCTGAGCCAGAAGGCCTTGCCCGCGAGGATGTGATTCTGGGCCGCCTCGGGGCGGGTGCCTGGATAGAGCACGGGCAGGGCGAAGAGCGCGATGAGGCCCACGGGAATGGCGGGGAGCAGCAGGGTGGCGACGCGCTCGGGGATGCGGCGGATGGGTACGCTCCAACGGGCGCTGACCAGGTGTTCCAGGGCCACGATGAAGAGGGCGCCGAGGCCCAGGGTGAACATGAGGACAAACCAGAGCACCCAGTTGGCCCAAAATCGCTCATGGCCCGCGGCGGCATAAGTGCCCAGGACGCCCAGGGCTCCTATGCCCGTGGCGCCCCAGAGCAGGGTGGAGGCGTGCTTGTTCGAACTCATCGGACCACCACCTTGAGATCCTCGTCCTTGGCGTTCTGGGCACGCTGGAGGGCACGCACGTAGTGCACCACGGCCCAGCGCTCGTCCACCGTGAGATACGGAGCATGGGAGGGCATGTTGTTCTTCCCGTTCACGAGGACCCAGTAGATCTTGCCGTCCGGGTAGTCCCGGAACTGCTGGGCCTGCAGGTTGGCAGCCTTGCCGCCATAGGCGGCCGTGAGGCTGCCCATGCCGTTGCCGATGGCGCCATGGCAGACCTCGCAGCGATTCGCATAGGCCTTGCGCCCAAGGGCGAAGACCTCCTTGGTGCGGGGGAGAGGGTTCACCAGCGTGGCCGCGGCCTCCTGGGTGCCGGTGGCCGTGGGCAGGTAGCCCCGGGCCACGGTGCCGGCCACGGGCAGCTGCATGCCATGGCCGTCCTTGAAGAAGGTGGAGCCCTTCTGGGCATTGAGGCGTGGCTGGTCCTGCATGTGCTTCATGGGGGCCAGCAGGGGGAACCACTTGGTGAGGAAGAACATGGCGAGGCCGGAAACCAGGCAGGCCGTGAAGATGCCGCCGAGAGTGCGCAGGATGAAAGCACTGGTGAGGAAGGGACTGCGGTCCGGGGCGGGGAGAACCTCCACTTCCAGGGCGCCGGCCTCCCGGAGGACCTGGGCGGCGGCGGCGCTGTCGAAGGACTCGTCTTCGGCTTCCAAGGCCAGGGCGTAGCGATCCCGGGTGATGCCGGTGATGGCCTTCGAGGAGAGCACCGGGTGTCCGAAGAAGGGCAGCTTGTTCAGCAGGAACAGCATTCCGAGCCCGGCCGTGAAGGTGGCGAAGAGCACCGTCACCTCGAACATGATGGGGATGAAGGCTTCCCAGGAGCCGGCCGACTTGCCGCCGGTGATGATCGGGTAGTCGATGGCGCTGATCCAGTACTGGCCGCCCAGGGTGACGAGCGCCCCCAGGACGCCCATGACCAGCACCATGCCGCCCAGGGGTGACTTCCGCAGCCCCAGGGCCTCATCGATGCCATGGATGGGGTAGGGCGTGTAGGCTTCCACGGTGCCGAGCTTGGCAGCGCGGGCCTTGGGGATGGCTTGCATGAGGGCGTTCGGAGTGTCGAAAATGCCGAGGACGGCGTAGGCCTTATCACTCATGGCTGCCTCCATGGGTGGGCTGGGCGTCGGGCAGGATCGCCTTCACTTCGGTGGTGGCGATCACGGGCAGCACCCGGGCGAAGAGCAGGACCAGGGTGAAGAAGATCCCGAAGGTGCCCAGCAGGATGCCGAAGTCCACGAGGGTGGGCCGATAGATGCGCCAGGCCGAGGGCAGGTAGTCCTGATGCAGGGAGATCACGATGATCACGAAGCGCTCGAACCACATGCCGATGGTGACGCCGATGGCCACGAGGATCATCCAGAAGTAGCTGGTGCGGGCCTTCTTGAACCACAGGATTTGGGGGATGAGGATGTTGCAGCTGATGGTGATGCAGCCGGCCCAGCCATAGGTGCCCGTGATGATGTTCATGAAGCCGCGGTGGAGGTACTCGTTCATGGAATACCAGGCCGTGAAGCCCTCCATCATGTAGCTGTAGCCCATGATGCAGCTCATGGCAAGGATGACCTTGTTCATCACGTCCAGATGCCGGTCCGTGATGAGGTTCTTCAGTTCCATGGTCTCGCGCACCACCACCAGCACGATCACCACCATGGCGAAGCCGGCGAAGATGGCGCCCGCCACGAAGTAGGGCGGGAAGATGGTCATGTGCCAGCCGGGAACGACCGAGGTGGCGAAGTCGAAGCTCACCACCGAATGCACGGACAGCACCAGGCCCGTGGCCAGGCCCGCCAGCAGCAGGTAGGCCTTCTCATAGTGCTGCCAGTGGGTGGCGGCCCCGCGCCAGCCCAGGGCCAGGGCCGTGTAGAGGAGCTTCCGCAGCTTGCTGGTGGTCCGGTCCCGCATGGAGGCGATGTCGGGAATGAGGCCCAGGTACCAGAACATCAGGGACACGGAGAAGTAGGTGTTCACCGCGAAGACGTCCCACAGCAGCGGCGAGCGGAAGTTGGTCCACAGGGCCCGCTGGTTCGGGTAGGGGAAGAGCCAGTAGGCCAGCCAGGGCCGGCCCACGTGGATGAGTGGGAAGATCACGGCACAGATGACGGCGAAGATGGTCATGGCCTCGGCGAAGCGGGCGATGGCATTCCGCCAGCGCTTGCGGAAGAGGAAGAGGATGGCCGAAATGAGCGTCCCGGCGTGGCCGATGCCCACCCAGAACACGAAGTTGATGATGTCGAAGGCCCAGAAGACGGGGCTGGTGTTGCCCCAGGCGCCGATGCCCAGGTAGAAGGTGTAGCCGATACAACCAACGCCGATGAGGGCCGCGGTCAGCGTGATGGCCAGGGCGAAGTACCACTGCTTGGGCGGCCGGGTCTCGGGGAAAGCGAGCACCTGGTCGTCGAGACCGCCGGGCGTGACCTTGCCCACGTAGAGCGCTGGCTCGAGCAGGCCTTCCGGGATGGCGTTGGTTGGGATGGCGGCCTCAGGATGCATGGTGGCCCCCCTCGGTGGACGTCCCGTTCGTCGGGGGGTTCTTGAGGTCGGCCAGGTAGGTGATGGCGGGCTTGGCGCCGATCTCCTCCAGCACCTTATAGGCGCGGGAAGCGGCCACCAGCTGGGCCACCTTGCTCTTGGGATCCTTCAGATCGCCGAAGACGATGGCGTCCGCGGGGCAGCCGGCCATGCAGGCGGTGGTGATCTCGCCATCGAGGATGGCGCGGCCGTCGCCCTTGGCGCGGATCTTCACGTCGTTGATGCGCTGCACGCAGAAGGAGCACTTCTCCATGACGCCCCGGGGGCGGACCGTGACTTCGGGGTTGTTCACCAGGGTCTCGGGCTCGATCTTGTAGGCGGTGTACTCCAGGAAATTGAAGCGGCGCACCTTGTAGGGGCAGTTGTTGGCGCAGTAGCGGGTGCCCACGCAGCGGTTGTAGGCCATCTGGTTGAGGCCCTCGTTGCTGTGGTTGGTGGCGCTCACCGGGCAGACGTTCTCGCAGGGCGCGCTGTCGCAGTGCTGGCACAACATGGGCTGATGGACCACCTTCGGGTTCTCCAACTCGCCCTCGTAGTAGCGGTCGATGCGGATCCAGTGCATCTCCCGGCCCCGTTCCACCTGCTCGGGACCCACCACGGGCACGTTGTTCTCCGACTGGCAGGCCACCACGCAGGCTGAGCAGCCGGTACACGCCGCCAGGTCGATGACCATGCCCCATTTGTGGTCCGGGAATTTCTGCTCCTCGTAGAGCGAGACGATCTCGGCCTGGTGATGGTGGCCCTGCGGATCGTGCGCGAATTCCTCCATGGTGAGGGAGCGGACGATGTCCCGGCCCTCCATGCGATGGTGGCTCTGGGTGCGGGACAGCCGCTTCTGGCCGCCCGCCTTGGCCAGCTGGGCCCCGGCACGGACGTTGGCAGTGGCCGGGTCGAACCCCAGGAAGGGGAAGGCGTTGGCGCCCACGCCCCGGGCCACGCCGCCGGTGGTGCGACCGTAGCCGAGCGCGAGCGTGAGCACGCCCTGGGCCTGGCCTGGCTGGATGACCGCGGGCAGCCGCAGGGTGATGCCGTCCAGGGACAGATTGACGAAGTCACCCTCCTGAAGGCCCAGGGCCTTGGCCTCCTGCACGGATACGGAAACCGGGTTGTCCCAGGTCATCTTGGTGATGGGATCCGGCGTCTCCTGCAGCCAGCTGTTGTTGGCATGGCGACCATCATGGGTGGCGAAGCCCGGGAAGAGCACCAGCTCGAAGCCGGCGGCCTTGGCGGCGGCGGCCTTCTTCGCGGCGGCGGCGACCGAGGCGCCCTTGAAGGTCGGCGCCGAGGCCTTGTCTTCCGTCTTTACGAGGCCGTCGTGCAGGGCCTGGGCGAAGGTCGTGGCCAGGGGCAGGCTCTTCTGCCAGCGGGCCTCGAGGTAGGCGTGGTAGCTCTCGGGCGCACTAGCACCCAGGGCCTTGAGGGCGCCCAGGAGAATGTCCTCGCCTTGGCGGGTGTCGTAGAGAGTGCCGATGGTGGGCTGCTGCAGCACAGAAGCGCCGGCGGTGGCGTAGTCGCCCCAACTCTCCAGCCAGTGGTTCTCGGGCAGCAGCAGCTGGCACTGGACGGCGGTCTCGTCCTCCACCTGGCCGATCCAGGCGCGGAAGGGCACCTTGGCGACGGCTTCCTTCCAGGCGGCGGTCCCGGGGAAGGTGTAGGCGGGGTTCACGTCCCAGAAGAAGACGGCGGCGTAGCGGCCCTCGGCCATGCCCTTGGCGGCGGCTATCAGGTCCCGGACGGTGGCCAGCGGCTCCGCAGCCCGCAGGGCGACTGCCTCGGAGCCGAGCATGGCGTTCAGTAGGTGGGTGGCCTGGTGGGCCTCGGCAGGCATCTGGGCGCCACAGAGCACCACGGCGTTGCGGCCGGCGCGCTGGAGGTCCTTGATCAGGGTCGACCAGTGCATGGTGTTGGCGCCGAGCTCGACGGGCGCGCCCGCCGAGATGGAAGAAAGATCGGTGCCCGCAGGCAGCGCCACGCCCTTGGCTGCCAGTTCCTTCGCCAGGGCGTAAGCCAGGGCGCCCAGGCGCGAGGGCGAAACCGGGACCCGTACATCCGCATTGGTACCGGTCAGGGTCAGCGGCCCTTCCAGGACCCAGAGGCGGTTGATCTCCTCCTTCGCGTTCTTCAACCTTCGCTGGGCACCCCAGGCGCCCAGCGCTTCCGGGTCATCCCCGTTGAGGAAGTCAGCCCCCAGGGAGAGGATGACCTTGGCCTTGACCAATCGAAGCTGGATGTCCACGGCCTGACCGAAGCTGGCCTTGGCGGCCTCTTCGGCGGCATCGCCGGCCGCGGGCTCGTAGGCCAGGTGCTCCAGGGTGGGCAGGGCAGTCTTGAGGTCCGCCAGCAGGGCCTTGCGGGAAGGCGACACCAGGGCGCCGGTGATCAGCAGGACGGGTTTGCCCGCACCCTTGGCGGTCTTCAAGGCGGCCTGCAGCTGGGCTTCGGCTTCGGCCCAGCCCAGGGTCCGCCCGCCGGCCTTGGGCGCCCGCAGGCGGTCCGGATCGTAGAGGCGCAGCACGTCGGCGATGGTGCGGGGGCTGGTCTTGCCCTTCACGCCGGGGTGTTCGTCGTTGCCCGTGAGGTGGATGGGCCGGCCCTCCCGAGTCTTCACCAACACCGGGTACACGCGGCGGCCCTCGTGGGTGGCGCTGGCGTAGTAGTTGGCCACGCCGGGGGTCACCTCCACGGGGCGTTTGGTGTAGGGTACCACGGTGCCCTGGCCCTTCCGGTCGCAGCCCATGGTGGCGGCCACGGCCGCGGCGGCACCCACGAGGCCGAAGAAATCGCGGCGAGAGAAGCCGCTCTGGGGGGGCAGGCCATGGACATCGTCATAGATGCTGGGACCCATGTTGGGACCGGCCCCGGGAAGGAATTCATCCTGGGCGGCCGCTTGGGCCGCAGGGGTTTCGATGCGCTCGTCGAGGGTCCGCCAGAAGCGCGGGGTTTCGAGAGGGCCGTGATCGGGGAGTCGGGTCTTCATCGGGTCATCCGCGGCGCTTGATGGCGTGTTCGGGGGGCGTGACGGTCATTCGTGCGGGGGCTTCGGCTGTCGGCCCTGGCGGACTGCCTTGGGCGTCAGTCCAATCGAGGCTCAGAGCCCGCCTGCCGAGCAAGAAGGGGCCTGCCACGAGGGCGGTCAGTCGATCGATCATCGGCTTGCGGTTCAATTCGGTCATCGTCAGTCCCTCCTAGCGATGACAGGCGGCGCAATTTTCGGCGCCCTTGGTGATCTTCGAGCCCGGCGGCAACGCGGCGTGGGGGTCGCGATGGCACCCCAGGCAGTTGCCCATGCGCATGCCCATCTCGCGGGTGAGGACCTGCATGGTCTGCACCTCGCCATGGCAGCTCTGGCAGGCGATGCCCGCGTTCACGTGGGGGCGGTGATCGAAGAAGACGTGATCCGGCAGGGTGTGGACCCGCTGCCAGGGCAGGGGCTCACCCGTGGCGGCGAGCTGGGTCAGCTTCTGGATGGCGGGGCGGTCCGTCTTGGTGACCTTGTGGCAGCCCATGCAGAGATCCACGCTGGGGATGCCCGCACTGCGCGACTTGTCCACGCCGGAATGGCAGTACTGGCAGGGCATCCGGAGGGTGCCGGCATGCAGCTGGTGGGAAAAGGGGATCGGCTGCTCAGGGGCGTAACCCTTGGCGAAGCGGTCCGGCTGCGTGAACCAGCCGACGCTCAGGACGGTGGCCAGGACCGCGACGGCCGCGGCCGGCAGGACGAAGCGGAACGCTCGGTCAAATCGGTGCATGCACAACCCCTAGGTAAAGCGCGGGCTCGCGGAGCTGGTCGGAAGACCATCAGGGAACGGTGGAGTGATGTCTAAAAGTAATTCCAGACATCGCCAAGCCCAGGACCGGCGGTCCAGGAACGACAACAAGGTGAATTGTGTCGCAGATCACGATCATAGAACATGGGAACGCCAATGCTTACCTATTTTTTATGAGGCCTTTCCAGACTTTAAGGGGATTTTTAGGTGGTCTATAGCTGGCCCACCTTGAAGGGCGATTTCCTCCAGGAGAGGGGTCCGGATCTCCAAGGTAATGTCAGGAACCCTTCGGAAACCCCATCCAGGGCAGCAGCAGTCCCAGGTGCCCGATGAGGGCGCCCATCCGTTCGACCGGGAGACCCATCACCGTGGAGAAACTGCCCTCGACGGATTCAATGAACAGGGCGCCGATGCCCTGGATGGCGTAGGCCCCGGCCTTGTCCATGGGTTCCTTGGTGTTCACGTACCAGCGGATCTGGGCTTCGGTCAGCGGACGGAAGTACACCTGGGCCGTGTCCACGAAACTATGGATGGTGTCGTCCTGTTGCAGGCAGAAGCCCGTGTGCACCTGGTGGGCCCGGCCCTGGATCAAGGTGAGCATGCGCACCGCGTCTTCCACGTCCACGGGCTTGTTCAAGGTGTGATCGTCTACGGCCACGGTGGTGTCGGCCGCCAGGACCCAACGCCCCTTGTTGCGATGAGCGATGACTTCGGCCTTGAGTTCGGCCAGCCGGAGGACCAGCTCACAGGGGTCCTCGTCCAGCAGGGGGGTCTCGTCCACTTCGGGAGCTTGCAATTCGAAGGGGATTCGCATGGCTTCCAGCCAATGGCGGCGGCGCGGACTGCCGCTGGCCAGGATGAGGGGCTGCAGAGCGGCTTCGGGGCGGTTGGGCACCAACGTGGTCACCGCAGCCCGCGGGCCCGAAGATCGGCGGTCTTCACGCGCAGGTGAATGCCATCCAGTTCCTGGCCCGGCCGGAAGCCGAAGCGTGGGTAGAACTCGGCCGCATCGCGGGTCTCCAGCACGAAGCGGTTGACCTCTCCCACCCAGGGATGGCGGAGGGCCCACTTCACCAGCTCCGAGGCGATGCCGAAACCCATGAGGTCCTGGGCCACCACCACGTCGTAGAGCTTGGCCTCGTGGGCGTGATCGGACCAGAGCCGGGTGGCGCCCACCAGGCGGCCGCCCCGGTGGCCCTCGGGCACCAGGCGGGCCGTGAGCATCCGCGAACAGGCCAACAGCTTCCGCCATTGTTCGATGGTGCGGTCCGCCGTCCAGTGGACCTGCTCGGCCTGGAAGAAAATCTGGAGTTCGCGGGGATCCACGCTCCAGGTCTCGTCGGAAAAGGCCACGGTGCCCTGGGGTGTCGAAAGCGGCTCAGGTACTAGAAAATCACGATCCATCAGGGTTTCCAGGCGAGGTCTTCCATCCTATCAGGAGACTCCCCGCGAGCAGGAGGAGCATGAGGAGGGGCAGCAGCCAGGCGGATCGGGCGGGTGTGTGGACCGGCCGCCAGACCAGCTCCACCGCATAGGTCGCCTCGCTGAGGGGCTCGCCCCACAGCTGGAAGTGGCCGTCCTCCCGGAAGAGGCCGGATTTCCCCGTGAGCGTGGCCCGCAGCAGCGGCACACCCAGTTCCGTGGCCCGCATGCGGATCTGGGCCCCGTGCAGATCCGTGGCGATGCTGCGGTCGAACCAGCCGTCGTTGGTATGGTTGCTCAACAGGTTCGCCCGGCCCAGGGCCAGGCCGCGCCGGGCCCGCTCGGGCATGAGGGCCTCGCTGCAGATGAGGGGATGGACGCGCACGTCGCCGCCTGCGGTGGGCAACGTGAAGACGCAATCCGCGGTCAGGTCGCCCTTCTCCTGGGAGGTGAACTCCAGTTGCCGGTCCAGCCAGCGCCGGAAGGGCGCCGGCCCCGGAATGCGCTCTCCGAAGGGCATGGGTTCGGTCTTGGCGAACAGGAAGCTGGGCCGGCGAGCGACCTCGCCCCGCACCAGGTTGAAGAGGCCGCCCTCGGTGCCGAAGAGCCAGGCTACGCCCCGCCGGTTGGCCTCGGTCTGGAGTCGGGGGTTCGGTTGCCGGTCGTCCCGGCCCAGCACCGAACTCTCGGGCCAAAGGAGCAGCGTGGTCCTGCCGGCCCGGGGCCACCCCTTGGCCTGCAGCACCGCATCGCTGCGCCGCCACAGGTCGGCTTCCATCCCCGGCCACCGCTGGCCCGCGGGGAAGTTGGGCTGGATCATGGCCACGTCCAGCTGGCGTTCAGGCCCCCGCGGCAGCAGGTACCAGGCGCCACTCAGCAGAACCAGCAGGCCCATGGCGAAAGCGGGACCGGCGAGGGTGCGGCGCAGGGGTGCGCCGGCCACCAGTCCCGCCGCCGCCCAGGCCCCGGCACCCCAGGCCAGGGCTGAGAGGCCGCTGGTGCCCAGGAAGGCCGCGGCTCGCGCCGTCCACGCGAAGGAACCAAAGGCCGCCCCCCAGTTCCAGGTGTAGACGTGGAAGGCCCAGGCCTCCCAGACGAGGATGGTCAGGGCCGCGCCGAGGGCCGCGCCCAGGGCCGCGTACGTCCCCGCGCGCCCATGGAGCCAACGCGCCACCAGGACCACCAGCAGCAGGCCCAGGGCCTCCCAACCCGCCAGCAGGGCCGTGCCCAGTAAGGCCAGGGGCATGGGCAGGCCGCCCTTGGAGGCGAGCATGGCCGGCACCCAGAGGAAGAGCAGGACGAGCCCGCCGAACAACGACAGCCACAGCCAGAATGGCTTGCGGCCCCGGAGGGCCGCCTCCATGAGCAGAATGGGCAGGGCCAGCGCCATCACCGGCTCCAGCCAGCCGCCCAGGGCGCCCGGGAAGCGGAAGGCCAGAGCGAAGACCACCGCCAGAACGGCGGCTTCGAGGGGGCGGAGGAGGCTGCCGGTCTTCATAGGGAGAATCTCCGCGCCGCCTCATAGCACGCGATGCCCGCAGCCACGGCAGCGTTCAGACTTTCCACACCCTGGATGGGGATAGCCAGGCGCCGGACACCCGCGGGCAGTGCCACGCCTGCCCAGCCGTGGCCCTCGTTGCCCACCCAGAGGCACAGGGGTTCAGAGAGGTCGGCCTCGGCCAAGGGCACGGAATCCAGGCCGCCATCCAGGGCGTAGCAGTGGCGCTGGTCGGCAGGCAGCGCGTCGACGCGGCGCAGGGGCAGGAGGAAGGCGGCGCCCATGCTGCCGCGCAGGGCTTTTGGGTGGAAGGGATCGGCGCAGCCGGGACCCAATAGGGCCTCCTGGAACCCGAAGGCGGCGGCGCTGCGGAGGATGGCCCCCAGGTTGCCGGGATCCTGGATGCCCCAGGCGCCGATGACCCTGGGCGCCAGCGCCCCGGTGGGTTCGGGGCCCAGTTCCATCAGCAGGGCATGGTCCGGGGGACTGCCCGCTTCGGCGAGCTCCCGCAGGAGCCCTTCGCCCAGCACCTGGGTCGCTACGTCCAGGGTGGCCTCCAGGGGATGGGGATCAGCACCCTCAGGGCGCAACCAGAGGGCCGGGCGCAGGCGTCCGCCAGCGGGGGTCCCCCGGGCCTCGGCCCAGGCCTGGATGAGCTTCTCTCCCAGCAGCAGCGTGGTCTCGCGCCGCGGGCCACCGGCCTTCAGTCGTTCCTGGAGCGCCCTGAAGCGGGGGTTGGCCTTGCTGGTGAGAAGGGGCATGGTCATGGGCCTTGGAATGGCTCCAGGGTATTCGAAGCTGCGCGTGAGGCACCTTCCCGGACGGGAATCAATGGGCCTTGATCAAGGCTGGAGTGGGGGCTGGAGCAGGTTGTGAGTGGGCCGCGACCCAAGCCTCGATGACCCGGTGGATGGCCGGCAGAGCCAGCCGGGTGGCCTCGATGCCGGCCTGCATGCAGCGCCGCTTCTGGGTGAAGTCGAGCATGCCGATGTCGCCGATGCCCGCGGGCGTGATCAGGACGTCGGCGGCCTTCTTGGACTGCTCGACGTTGAGGGCAAACATGATGTTCGTGGCCTGCAGGGTGACTCCCAGGAGATTGGTGATGTTCGTGTTGCCAACATTCGCGCTGATGTCCACGGCGATCACGAGATCTGCCCCCTTGGCCTTGGCCACGGAGATGGGGATGTTGTCCACCACGCCGCCATCCACCAGGATCTTGCCCTGGTGCTGGACCGGCTGGAACACGCCCGGGATGGCGGCGCTGGCCCGGATGGCGCGGGCCACGGAGCCGCTGTCGAGAATGACTTTTTGGCCCCAGTTGAGATCGGTGGCCACGGCGGCGAAGGGGATCTTCATGTTCTCGATGTTCGCGGTCTTGATGTGGCCCTTCACCCAGGCTTCGAGCTTGTCGCCCTTCGCGAAGCCCATGCCCGAGACGGCGCTCACCACTCCGAAATCGAAGAGATCATCCTTCTCCAACTGAAAGGCGGTCCATTCCAGGTCGAAGCTGCTGAGGTCGGAAGCGTAGATGGCGCCGATGAGGCTGCCGACGCTGGTGCCCACCACCAGGTCGATGGGGATCTTCTCCTGTTCCAAAGCCCGGATCACGCCCACATGGGCAAAACCGCGCGCAGCACCCCCGCCCAGGACCAGGGCAATTTTCGGTTTTGGCGGTGGCCCCTTGGGCACCTGCACGGTCGGCACCTGGGGAACGGTGACGGGGGGCGCGGTCTGACAGGCAAAGAGCAGGGCCAAGCTAGCGATCGCAAGGGAATTTACCAGACGCATGACGGATCCTCCATCGACGGAACAGGCTGGCGCAACTGGAATGCAGCCACCGGTGCGGCCGGGCGGTGCCAACCGGATCGGATTCGGTATTAGACTATGCGCTACATCCGGCCGTCTTCATTCCCTTCGTGCCTTTTCAGGAGCACCGATGCAACCCTTTGTCCCCTCCGACCAGAACCTGCGGGAGTTCTCCCTGCGGGCGGTGCTCATCGGCCTCGTCATGGCCGTGGTGCTCGGCTCCGCCAATGCCTATCTCGGCCTGAAGGCCGGCATGACCATCGCCGCCACCTATCCCGCGGCGGTCATCGGCATGGCCCTCATCAAGCTCATGAAGGGCACCATCCTCGAAGAGAACATGGCCCGCACGGTGGGCAGCATCGGTGAGTCCGTGGCCGCCGGCGCCATCTTCACTATCCCCGCCTTCGTCATCAGCGGCATCTGGCCGAAGTTCTTCACCATGGGTAACTACGTCACCAGCTCGCTGATCATGTTCGCCGGCGGCGTGCTGGGCATCATGTTCGTGGCCCTGCTCCGCCGCGTGATGGTGGAGGATGCGGAACTCCCGTACCCCGAGAGTGTGGCCGCCGCCGAGATCCACAAGGCCGGCGCCCGTGGGGGTAGCGGCACCAAGTTCCTCTTCGGCGCCATGGGACTCGGCGCCGTGATCCAGGCCCTCGTGCAGATCCAGCTCTTCGCCACCACCTGGGAGCGGTTCGTGGGCTTCAAGGCCACGGCCATCAACCTCGTCCATGGCTGGAAGGCCAAGGTCGGCGGCGGCATGCTGCTCAGCTCCCCCGGCATCAGCCCCGCCTACATGGGCGTGGGCTATATCATCGGGCCCAAGCTGGGCGCCCTGAACTTCTCCGGCGGCATCATCGCCTGGGGCCTGCTGGTGCCCATCATCACCTACTTCCTGGCGCCCGGCGTCCTGCCCGAGAACGCCCCGGAAGGTGACTGGATCGCCCTGTCTGTTTCCGTCTGGAAGTTCATCGTGCGGCCCATCGCCATCGGCGGCATGCTCATGGGCGCCAGCTTCACCCTCTTCAAGATGCGCAAGAGCCTGGCCACGGGCCTCAGCCGCTCCGTGTCGGACGTGAAGAAGGCCGCCGCCGGCGAGCAGGTGGTGGACCGCGTCAACAAGGATCTGCCCTTCACCTACGTCCTGTTCGGCCTGGGCTTCGCGGCCCTGGTGACCTTCCTCATCACCTGGCGCATCTTCCAGGTGAGCCCCCTGGTCTCCTTCGTGGCGGCCCTGGTGGTAGTGATCCTGGGCTTCTTCTTCTCGGCCATCAGCGGCTATCTGGTCGGCATCATGGGTTCCAGCAACAACCCCATTTCCGGCCTGACCCTGACGGCCCTGGTGATCACCGCCCTCGTCATGGTGGTGCTGGGCGTGAAGGGCCGCGAGGGCGTGGCTGCCGTGCTGGGCGTGGCTGCCGTGGTCTGCGTGAGTGCCGCCGTGGCTGGCGAGATGCTGCAGGATCTCAAGGCCGGTCACATCCTGGGCGGCACGCCCTGGCGCATGGAGCTGGGGGACCTGCTGGGGGTGGCCCTGGCCTCCGTTGTGCTCTTCATCCCCCTCATGGTGCTGCACGAGGGCGACATCTCCGCCCAGGGCACCAAGCGCATCGCCGAGTTGACCGCCCAGCAGGTGCAGGTGGTCACCGCCCCCCCCGATGCCAATGGAGTGGTCCAGACCTACACTCTGGACCAGGTGAAGCAGCTGCCCGCCGATCAGAAGAAGGCCGTGCTCTCCCTGGATGCGGGCTTCGGGTCCAAGCAGCTGGCCGCACCCCAGGCGGGTCTCATGGCCCTGCTCAGCCGCGGCATCGTGGAGGGCAAGATGGCGTGGCCGCTCATCATCGTGGGCATGATGATGGGCCTCGCCTTCATCCTCATGCAGGTGAAGAGTCCCATGCTGGTATCGGTGGGCATGTACCTGCCCCTGGAGACCACCTTCGCGATTTTCCTCGACGGCCTCATCAAGGGCGTGGTGGAGATGGTGGGCGCCAAGCGGGGTCTGAACGAAGCCCAGAAGGTGCGCACCGAGAACAACGGCGTCCTGCTGGCCGCCGGGCTCATCGCGGGCGAGGCCCTGGTGGGCCTGCTCTTCGCGGCCTTCGCCTTCTTCGAAGTGAAGTATCAGCTCACCAAATTCATCTGGGGCGTGGACAAGACCGGCGTCACCAACGTGCCGGGCGCCTTCTGGATCAGCCTCCTGATCCTGGCGGGCATCGCGGTGTACCTCGTGAAGGTGCCCCTCGACAACGCCGGCGCCGCCGACGAGCCAGCGCCGCCCAGCGCCAATTTCTAGGCGGGTTTGAACCAACACGGGGCGCGGGCAACCGCGCCCCGTGTTGTTAGGGCTTCAACTCTTTCCTGCGATTTCAGCACTTCGTTCCAGGTGACTCATGAACACCTTCCCCGATGAAGCCTTCCTCGCTGCCGTGCCGGTCCAGGCCCTGGCCTCTGAACCCGGTGAGGAAGGCAAGGTCGTCCTGCTCCGTCCCAAGATCCTGTCCAAGCGCTGGGTCTGGTTGTTGCGGATGATGAAGAAACCCCTCTACCGGGTGAAGCTCGATGCCCGTGGCACCGCCGTGTGGCAGGCCTGCGATGGCGTCCGCACCGTGGCCCAGGTGGCCGAAGGGGTGGGCCGGGCCTTTCCAAAGGAGGCAGACACCACCACCCGGACGGCCCTGTTCCTCCAGGAACTGGCCCGGGGCGGCTTCGTGAACCTGATGGTGCCCGGCCCCTGAGGCGGCCGGACGCGACAGGGCCGCCCTGAGGCGCTACCGTGATCGAAATCCTTCAGTCAGGTTGATCGATGCGCATACCCATCACGTTGTCCCTGTTGATTCTGAGTTTTGGTCCGGGGCTCGGCCTCCATGCCCAGCCTACTCTCCATAGACTCTGGGCACGACACGATCAATTTGTACTCGAAGGCGACCCAAAACCTCTCCCCAGTGATCCTTCTTGCTCCTTCACATTCAAGGGCAAACATGGACAGGTCGTCCGTGGGTGGGACGTTGGCGACCCGCATGGACCCGTGGTGCTTTGGTGGCAAGGCGGACCGGGCATAGAGGCTACGCCAGAGTCCGACACAGATACCTTCGTCAATCCGAAGGCCTATCGGCACATCGAGATCGATCAGCCTGGCACTGGGAAGTCCGAATGGATCCCAGGCTGGAAGCCCGAGGACACCGTGGAGGACGCGGCCACTTTCCTTCGACAACGGGACGTCACCGGGCCTGTGATCGTGTGCGGCTGGAGTTGGGGATCGACCATGGCTTTGCTCTTCGCCCAGCGGCATCCGGAGTGGGTTCGCGGTGTGGTGGTGGGTGGGATCTGGACCAACTCAGCCGCAGAGGTTCGCTATTACATGGATGCCGCAGGTCCCCGCTCCTGGGCGCCAGGACTCTCCGCAGCTTTCCAGGCTTTCTCGAACGGAAAAGGGACCGCCTGCGATCTTCACAAAGCCATCCGCGAGGGACGCGGCGGGGAGTCCTTGGCACAGGCTTACTCGAAAGCTGAAATTGTCCAGTGTCGTCAAGGTCAGATTCCCCGCAAACCGCCTATCGAGCCAGTTGCGGATACCGCAGGGAAGCCGGTGGACTTAGCGACAGAGCCAAATGAAATCATTCGTTTTGCCTACATTGAATCCGAAATGATGTGCCGCGGCCAACGCGGCGAATGGGCATTGAAGCAACGGTTTCCAAAAGGGCTAGCTGCGGTTCCCCTCATCGTATTGCAAGGACGCTACGACCAGGTCTGCGATCCTGAGGTTGCCCGGCGAATCTATCGAGCCTGGCCAGGGGATCGGAAACTCTTTGTCCCATTGCCCCAGGGCCACAGCCAGTTTTCGGGCCCCTCGAACGATGAACTGAACCGGGCCGGACTGGTGCTTTCGGCTGATCAGAATGCTCGTCTCCAGCGGGCAAATGGACTCCACTTTGGTTCGTTTTACCTGGTCGGTGCGGCCATCGATTGCCTGGTTCATCCCGAAGAGGGGCATTGACTGACTCTGTTGATGAGAGGAGCGCCGGGCTATCCTTGTCCCCCGGAGGCGTTCCCCATGGCCAGGCAGCCGAAGGAGGACGGTCAGGTCCTCACCCGCAAGCGCGCGAAAGTGCGCGAGCCTGGGCTGTGGAAGGTGCTGCTGCACAACGACGACTACACCACCCAGGAGTTCGTGGTCTGGCTGCTGAAGACGGTCTTCCGGAAATCCGAAATCGAGGCCACGGCCATCATGCTGGCGGTGCACAAGGCCGGCGTGGGCGTGGCGGGCACCTACACGCGCGACGTGGCGGAGACCCGGGCCGAGCGTGGCCGCCAGCTGGCGGAGCGGGACGGCTTTCCGCTGTTACTGACAGTGGAGGCCGACCATGCCTGATTCTCCCGAAATCAGCGCCGAGTTGAACCAGGGCTTCCAGCGGGCCTTCGACCTGGCCAAGGCCCGCCGCCACGAGGATGTGGCCCTGGAGCACCTGCTGCTGGCGTTGCTGGACGACGCCCACGCCGCCCGGAGCCTAAAAGGCTGCGGCGTGAAGCTGGCGGCCCTCCGGACCGACCTAGAGGAGGTGCTGGGGAAGGTCTTCGAGGCCGTGCCCGAGGGCATCGCCTTCCAGCCCCACAGCACCCTGGGTTTCGTCCGGGTGGTGGAGCGGGCCCTGCTCCACGCCTTCAGCTCGGGCCAGAAGACCCTCCAGGGTGGCGAATTGCTGCCCGCCTTCCTGGAGGAAGAAGCCAGTCACGCGCGACAGCTCCTGGAGCAGCACGGCGTCAAGCGGCTGGCTCTGCTGAAGGTGCTGAGCCATGGCCCGGCCGCGACCAAGGTCCCGGCCAAGAAGAAGGCCGCCGTTGAAGAGGAAGAGGCTGGCCCCGTGGCCGTGAACCCCTTGGAAGCCTATGCCACGGACCTGGTGGCCCGGGCGGCGGCGGGACGGCTGGATCCGCTGGTGGGCCGGGAGGCGGAGCTCACCCGCATGGCCCAGGTGCTCTGCCGCCGCCGCAAGAACAACCCCCTGCTAGTGGGCGAGCCCGGCGTGGGCAAGACCGCCATCGTGGAGGGGCTGGCCCGCCGCATCCACGAGGGGACGGTACCGGAACCCCTCAAGGGCGCACGGATCTTCGCCCTGGATCTGGGTGCCTTGCTGGCCGGGAGCCGCTACCGGGGCGACTTCGAGGAGCGCCTTAAGGCCGTGCTGAAGGCCCTGGAGGAACAGCCCGGCGCCATCCTCTTCGTGGACGAGTTGCACACGCTCGTGGGCGCGGGCGCCACGGGCGGCGGCGCCATGGACGCGGCCAATCTGCTGAAGCCCGCCTTGGCTTCGGGGGATCTCCGCTGCATCGGCGCCACCACCTTCCAGGACCTGAAGGGTTCCCTGGATCGCGATCGCGCCCTGTCCCGGCGCTTCCAGGTGGTGGAGGTGAACGAGCCTTCCGCCGCGGACGCCCTGGGCGTGCTGCAGGGTTTGCAGGTGGCCTACGAGAAGCACCACGGCGTGACCTACTCGGCCGAGGGCCTGGAGGCCGCCGTGCGCTTGGCCGCCAAGCACTTGCCCGAACGCAAATTGCCAGATAGCGCCCTGGACGTGGTGGACGAGGCCGGCGCCGCCCAGAAGCTGCTGCCGAAAAAAGAACGCGCGAAGAAGGTAGGTCCGGCGGAGATCGAGGCCGTCATCGCCCGCATGGCCCGGGTGCCCGCCGCCACGGTGAGCGCGGATGACCGGCTGTCCTTGCAAACGCTCGAAGCGCAGCTTCAAGCGCAGATTTTCGGCCAGGACCCGGCCTGTGAGGCCGTGGCCAGCGCCATCAAGCTGGCGCGGTCGGGCCTGCGCGATCCCTTGAAACCCATGGGCTGCTTCCTCTTCGCGGGGCCCACGGGCGTGGGCAAGACAGAGCTGTCCAAGCAGCTGGCCAAGGCCCTGGGCATCGCCTTCCTGCGCTTCGACATGAGCGAGTACCAGGAGAAGCACGCGGTGGCCCGGCTCATCGGCGCGCCGCCGGGCTACGTGGGCTATGAGGAGGGCGGCCTGCTCACGGACGCCATCCGGAAGCAGCCCCACGCGGTGCTGCTGCTGGACGAGCTGGAGAAGGCCCATCCTGATCTTTTCGGCGTGCTGCTGCAGGTGCTGGACCACGCGTCCCTCACGGACAGCCACGGCCGCAGCGCCGACTTCCGCCACACAGTGATCGTCATGACCACCAACGTGGGGGCCCGGGAGCTGTCGGCCCGGCAGGTGGGTTTCGCCGAGGCTGGCGCGCGCCGCTCGGCCAAGGGCGCCATCGAGAAGGCCTTCAGTCCCGAGTTCCGCAACCGGCTCGATGCCATCCTCCAGTTCGCGCCCCTGGGCCGGCCGGAGATGATCCGCGTGGCCGACAAGCACCTGCGGGAGCTGGAAACCCAGCTGGCCGAGAAGGGCGTCACCCTCACTTGCACCCCCGAAGCCAGGGCCTGGCTGGCGGAAAAGGGCTACGACCCGGCCTTCGGCGCTCGGCCCATGGCGCGGCTCATCGAGCGCGAGTTGCGGCGGCCCCTGGCGGAGGCCCTCCTGTTCGGGCCCCTGGCGAAGGGGGGCCAGGCCACCGTGGACCTCAAGGACGGCCGGCTGTGCCTGTCTTTCGGCTGACGAAAAAGCTGTTCTTTCCCGATCCGGAACTGGCCGAGGAGGGCCTCCTGGCCATCGGTGGCGACCTGGGCCTGGAACGACTTCTGCTGGCTTACCGCAGCGGCATCTTCCCCTGGTACGGCGAGGGCGACCCGCTGCTGTGGTGGTCGCCGCCCGAGCGGGCCCTGCTGCGGCCGGGCCACCTGCATCTGGCGGCGCGCACGCGCCGGAGCCTGCGAAAGCGCCCCTTCGAGATCCGCCTGGACACGGCCTTCGAGGCGGTCATCGGGCACTGCTCCAAGGTGCCTCGCCCGGGCCAGGATGGCACCTGGATCACGGCGGAGATGGGGGCAGCCTATGTCGCGTTGCACCGCGCGGGCCACGCCCACAGCGTGGAGGCCTGGCGCGACGGGGAATTGCGGGGAGGCCTGTACGGCGTGGCGCTGGGCGGCGCCTTCTTCGGCGAGAGCATGTTCAGCCTGGAGCCCGAGGCCAGCCGGGCGGCCCTCGCCGGCCTGGAGGAACGGTTGGTGGCCTGGGGCTTCCCGCTGCTGGATGGCCAGCTACCCCACGAGGGGCTGCTGGGATACGGGTTCCAGATCGTAGCGCGCAGCCAGTTCCTGGCGGAATTGGCCGGGGCGCTGCGCGCGGATGGCCGGCCGGGAAGTTGGTCACATCCCTAGGGAGATCCGCCTTCGGCATGGCTATCATTTCACTCAGACTCCTCCGAGGAAGCCCATGCAACCGATCGCGGAACCGCGCCTGTCTCCACGGCACACCATCGCCCTGGTGATGGCGGGCGGGCGGGGCAAGCGCCTGATGGACCTTACTGACCAGTACTCCAAGCCTGGCCTCGATTTCGGCGGCAAGTACCGCATCATCGACTTCACCCTGTCGAACTGCGTGAATTCAGGCTTCCGCCGGATCATGGTGCTTACGCAGTACAACTCGCATCGTCTGCTGGAGCACCTCCAGTTCGGCTGGACCTTCCTGGCGGGCAAGCTCAACGAGTACGTCCACGTGCTTCCGGCCCAGCAGAGTTTCGACAAGAACGCGTGGTACAGCGGCACGGCGGATGCCGTCTACCAGAACCTGAGCAACATCCAGTCGGCCAAACCCAAGAACGTGCTGATCCTCGCCGGGGATCACATCTACCGCATGGACTACAAGCTGTTCCTCAAGGACCACCTCGAGAACCAGGCGGACATGACCATCGCCTGTCTGGAAGTGCCCCGGGACGCAGCGCGGGGCTTCGGTATCGCCCAGGTGGACGCCACGGATCGCATCGTGTCCTTCGTGGAGAAGCCGGAGGATCCGCCAGCGATTCCCGGTAAACCCGACCACGCCTTCGCCTCCATGGGCATCTACCTCTTCAACGCGGACTTCCTCTACCGGGAACTCCTACGCGATGCCGAGGATCCGAATTCTGGCCACGATTTTGGCAAGGACATAATCCCCAAGATCGTGGGCGAGGCCCGGGTCTTCGCGCACCGCTTCGAAAGCAGCTGCATTCCCAACGCCGGGCACCCGGAACCCTATTGGCGGGACGTGGGCAGCGTGGATTCCTACTGGGAGGCCAATATGGACCTCACCAACGTGCTGCCCGCCCTCAACCTCTACGACGAAGCCTGGCCCATCACCACCCACCAGGAGCAGTTGCCCCCGGCGAAATTCGTCCATGCGGGCGAGATGCGCAATGGCGTGGCCCTCTCCAGCCTGGTCTCCGGTGGCTGCGTCATCTCCGGCGCCCACGTGCACCACTCCCTGCTCTCCAGCCGCGTCTTCGTCCATTCCCACGCCCGCCTGGATGGCGTCATGGTGCTGCCGGACTGTGACATCGGCCGCCACGCCCGGCTGCGCCGCTGCATCGTGGCCCGGGATTGCCACATTCCCGAAGGGTTGGTGGTGGGGGAGGATCCCGAGGAGGACGCCCGCCGCTTCTATCGCACCGAGAGTGGCATCACCCTCATCTCCCAGCGCATGATTGATCAGCTGGAGCCCTAGATTTTGGAAATCCTGTTCGTTGCTTCTGAGTTGTTTCCCTATGTGAAGACTGGCGGCCTGGGCGATGTGATGGCGGCGCTGCCCCGGGCCCTGCGGGCCCTCGGTGCCGACGTCCGCATGCTGCTGCCGGCCTACCCGGCCCTGCGCACGGCGGTGGACCTCCAGGGCGAGGTCGCCGCCTTTCCAAATCTCATGGGGGGTGGCCCCGCCCGCATCCTGCGAGCCGAAGCCCCCGGGCTGCCCCTGTACCTGCTCGACCAGCCGGCCTTTTTTGATCGGACGGGGAGTCCCTACGGCCATCCAGAAGATCTCGCCCGCCGCTTCGCGGGCCTGGCCAGGGCGGCCGCCTACCTGGGCCGCGCCGGGGACGGTCAGGGTTGGCGCCCCCAGGTCCTCCACGGCCACGACTGGCCCACGGGGCTCATGCCCGCCTACGTGACCTACGGCGAGGGACCGCGGCCCGGCACGGTGATGACCATCCACAACATCGCCTTCCAGGGGCGTTTTCCGGCCTCGCTGCTCTATGACCTGGAGCTGCCGCGCCATGCCTTCACGCCCCAGGGCGTCGAATTCCACGGCGACATCGGCTTCCTCAAGGCGGGCCTGCAACTGGCGGATCGCCTCAGCACCGTGAGCCCTACCTACGCCCGCGAGATCCAGCAGGCGGGCGGGCATGGCCTGGAGGGGCTGCTGGCCCACCGGCACGAGAGCCTCAGCGGCATCCTCAACGGCGTGGATTGGGAGGTGTGGAACCCCGCACGGGATCCCCACATTGCCAGTCGCTACGACCTCAAGCATCCGTCCCGCCGGGCACCTAACCGCCCGGATTTCCAGCGCCGGCTGGGCCTGCAGGAGGATGCGGCGGCGCCCCTCTTCGTGGCGGTGTCCCGGCTGGATCCGCTCAAGGGACTCGACCTCGTGTTGGACAACGTGGATCACCTGGTGGCCTCGGGTGCGCAGCTCGCGGTGCTGGGCACGGGGGATTTCCACGCGGAGGCGGCCTTCCGCCAGGTGGCCCAGCGTCATCCCGGCCGGGTGGCCGTGTTCATCGGCTACGACGAGGCCCTGGCCCACCGCGCCTTCGCGGCGGCGGACGTGGTGCTTATCCCCTCCCGCCAGGAGCCCTGTGGCCTCACGCAGCTCTATGCCCAGGCCTACGGGGCCCTGCCCCTGGTGCGGCGCACGGGGGGACTGGCCGACACCGTCGTGGGCCTCAGCCCGGAGACCCTGGCCGACGGCACGGCCACCGGAATCGTGTTCGACGCGGCCAACGGGTGGGCGCTGGGCGAAGCCATCAACCGCACCCTGGCCCTGTTCCAGGATCCCGTCGCCTGGCGGCAGGTCCAGCGCCGGGGCATGCTGGCAGAGTTCGGCTGGGCGGGTCCAGCCAGGGCCTATCTCGACCTCTATGCGACCATTCCTGCAAAGGGCCACTGACATGGACATCCGCACCCACTGGCGCACCATCGGGACCCACCCCTTCGGAGGCTGGACGAAGGTGGCCGAACCCGATCTTCCCTCGCTCGACCCCGCGAAACGCCTGCTCTGGTGCGGCATCGGCGGCTCGCTGCTGCCCTCGGAAACCCTCATCCGGGCCTTCGGGAACGAGCGGGCCACCCGGAACTGGGTGCCCCTGGCCTCGCCGGAACCGGTGCCCGACTTCCGCCTGCAGCCCGGCGATCAGCTGGCCTTCGCCTCCAAGAGCGGCAAGACGCTGGAACTCTGGACCTGGATCGCCCGCTTGCGCTCCCTGCCGGGCTTCAAGGACTTGGCTGGCCCGGTCCTCATCACCCAGGATGATGCGAACCCGCTGGCCACCTGGGGTCGCGCCAACGGCTGCCACATCTTGCCGATCCCCGTGGAGGTGGGTGGCCGGTTTTCGGCATTCACGCCCATCGGCACCCTGCCCCTGGCCTGGATGGGGCGGGACTCGTCGGCCTTTCTGAGGGGCGGCCGGGAGGTCATCGCGCAGCTCGACGCTGACACTGGTCCCTGGCGCGACCGCGTCGCCGCCACCGTGGCGCTGCTGCTGGACGCGCACCTGCGGGGCATCACCGAGTGGGTGCTCATGCCCTATGCCATGCACCTCGACAACCTGTCGGCCTGGTGGGTGCAGCTCATCGCGGAATCCCTGGGCAAGGTGGCCAGGGACGGCACCCGCAAGGGCTTCACGCCCATCCGCGCCGTGGGGCCCGTGGACCAGCACAGCCAGTTGCAACGCTGGATGGCGGGCCCGCGCAACCTCGGCGTGATCGTGGTGACGGTGGATGGCGCCTCTGCACCCGAACGGCTGGATCCCCCTGCGGGCTCACCCTATCCGGCCCTCGCGGGACTCCAGGGCGCCGACATCCTCCGGGCCCAGGCGGAAGGCACTTCCGAGGCCCTGGAAGCCGCCGGTGTGCCCGTTCTACGCTGGTCCATGCCGGTCCTCAGCGAGCAGGAAGTGGGCGCCTTCATGATGGCCTGGCAGGCCATCACCGGAATACTCGGCTTCGCCATGGGGCTGGATCCCTTCGACCAGCCCGAGGTGGAGGATGGGAAGAAGCGCACCTTCAAGCGCTTGGGATTGGCCTGATACCACCGTACTTCGATTTAAAGGATCCACCACGGAGGCACGGAGCATGGGCCCACAGGAGGCGCCAGGCATGGATGCCCTTAAGAGGCTCCGGGCCTGGCGCCTCCTGTGGCTTCCGGCTGTGCCGGAAGCGGCCTTCGGCCGGCCCATGACGGAGGGGCACAGAGGCCTCCGTGCCATCCCTGTGGGTTCCGTGTCTCCGTGGTGGGTCTTTCATTGGGCCCAACCTCAGAACTCGGTGATGAGCCCCTTGTCGCGTTCCAGGGCCTCCAGCGCCGCAGAACGGTGGTCCAGGAAGGTGCTTTCGTCCAGGCCGAGGATGTCCATGGCCTCCCAGGTGGCACCGGCGAGGGCGTCCGGCATGCCGAAACCGATCTGGAGGTCGATGGCCACCTGGTTGCCCAGGGCCACGAGACCCACCAGCCGGCGGTACTCCGGGGCCGCCCGCAGGGGCTCGTGGTGCCAGCGCACCACGGCCTCGATGCTCTCCGAGAGATTCCAGGAGCGGAGCAGGGCCTCCCCCACCATGGCGTGGTCGAAGCCGAAGGTATCCAGTTCCAGGGCGAGGACATCCTCCTCCTGCTCGCTGACGCGCCGGAGCAGGGCGCTATAACCTTCGGGGAACTTCAAGGTCAGGACATTCTTGCCGATGTCGTGCATGAGCCCGGCCAGGAAGACCTCCTCCGTGGAGCTGAACCCCATGGCCTTGCTGAACGCGCTGCCGGTGATGGCGGTCACCAGGGCGTGCTCCCAGTGGATGCGTTCCTGAACGCCCACGGGACCCCGGCTGAAGAGGTTCTTGAGGCTGGAGGCGAACACCACGCTGCGCGTGGTGGAGAAGCCCAGGGTCAGGATCGCCTGGGTCAGGGTGGTAACCTCCCGCACCCGGCCGAACATGGCGGAGTTGGCGACCTTCAGTACCTGCGCGCTCAGCGCCTGGTCGGTGCGGATCAGGCGCTGGAGTTCCTCGGAGGAGGTGTCCGAATCCGCCGAGATCCGGATGAGCCGGGTGGCCACCTGGGGCAAGGGTGGCAGGTCCCCGAGGTTGTGGATCAGTTCCTGCGGGGTCATGGGCATGGGGACATCCCGGGTGAGGTCTGCATAGAACCTCATCTTCATCCCGGGGGGATGTCATGAATTCGGTACCCTTCGGCAGGCTTCTAGGCCATGGCCAGCTGGAACAGATGGGCGGCACTGACGGTCAGGTTTTCCATGAGGTCGATGGATTCCACGGTGAAGCGGCCCGGCCGCCGGTCGTTGCACTGAATCAAGCCATAGACCACCTGGTCCCGCCGGATGGGGAAGAGCCCCACGGTTTCATAGCCATTGAAATGAGATTGGTTGGGAAAATGGCCAAGGCCCTGGGCGCCCGCCGGCGAAGCCACCAGGTCGCTGATGGAAGAGGTGATGAAGCTGCCCCGGTCCGTGAAGCTGGGCTGGCTGCGATCCACCTGGCCCAACAGCACCCGGCCACAAAGGCAGCTCAACAGGGGCTTGCGATGCTCGTCCCGCAGAAGGTGTCCGGCCTCGTCCCGGGCGCAGAGGTCATCCTCACTGGACAGGAACTGGTCCGGAAATCCCAGGCTGGCCACATAGGGGTAACCCGGGCTGGCCTTCAGGCGGATGGCGACGGCTTCGCAGTCGGACAGGTACCGGGCCACCACCACCAGCTGCCGGGCGATGCCGGTCGGATCCGACAGGGTATTGGCCATCCGGATCAGATCCAGGAAGGCGCGGCGTTCCAGGTCAAGGCGTTCCGCCTGCGAAGGGGGGACGATAGGTTCAGCCATGATGGATACCCCGGCATCCAATATGGGTCACCCGGTTCACGACACCGAGATTTTTCCGTCACATTTCTGGCGCTCTCGAGGTCCCTTAATGTTTCAGGGCGGCGGCATCTGGCAGCTGCTGCCAACGGCGGCCGGCAGGTAGAGATGCTCCACGTAGTCCTGCACCATGCGGTCGGCGTTGAAGCGCCAGGCCAGGGTGCGGATGGAGTTCTTGATGCGGTCCACCCAGCAGCGGGGCACACCGGCGGCGTTGCGCTTCTCGTAGTACATCGGCACCACTTCCTCCTCCAGCAGGCGGAAGAGGTCTTCGGCGTCGCGCTCGTCCTGGACGGCCTGGTTCGCGTGGATCTCCCCCGTGCCGATGGCGAAGCCGTTGTCGCCGTCGTAGGCTTCGGCCCACCACCCGTCCCGTACGGAGATGTGCAGGCCGCCGTTGAGCACCACCTTCATGCCGCTGGTGCCGCAGGCCTCCAGGGGCCGCTGGGGATTGTTGAGCCAGGCGTCGATGCCCTGGTAGAGCATGCGGCCCACGTGGATGTTGTAGTTCTCGAGGAAGACGATGCGGTGGCGGAAGCGCGGATCCTCCAGGATCTGCGCCACCTTTTGGATGAGGGCCTTGCCCGTGGTGTCCGCCGGATGGGCCCGGCCCGAGAAGACCAGGTTCACGGGGCGCTCGGGGTGGTTTACCAGCCGGTCCAGACGGTCCAGATCCGTGAAGAGCAGGTCCGGACGTTTGTAGGGCACGAAGCGGCGGGCGAAGCCGATGGTGAGGGCGTCCGGATCCAGCGGCGCGGGCTCGATGGGGGGCAGGCTCAGGCGCTCGCGGGTGGCGGCGCTGCGTTCCCGAATGAAACGGATGGTGCGAGCCTTCAGCACCTGCTTGGTCTCCCAGATCTCGGCGGACGACACGGACACGATCCGCGACCAGGTGGCGGGACGCGTGAGGGAAGCCTGGTAGTCCACGCCCAGGTGGGCCTCGTAGAGGTGGTTCATTTCGGTGGCCAGCCAGGTGGGCAGGTGGACACCGTTGGTGACGTGGCCGATGGGCACGGCCTCTTCCCGCAGCCCCGGGTAGAGGTGATGCCACATCTTCCGGGACACCACGCCGTGGAGGGCCGAGACGCCGTTGGCCCGGCGGGTCAGCTTGAGGGCCAGCACCGTGGGCATGAAGGGGGACCCGTGGTCGTGGGAATTCACCCGGCCCAGGCCCATCACCTCGTCGAGGGGGAGCTTCAGGCCCTCAGCCAGGGGCCGCAGGTGCTCCGCGGCCAGGTCGGCGGGGAAGCGATCGTGGCCAGCATCCACGGGCGTATGGGTGGTGAACACCGAGGCGGAGGCCACCTCCAGCAAAGCCTTATGGGGCTCCATGCCGTCCACCTGGATGCGGTACCGCGCGCGCTCCAGGAGGGAGAAGGCGGAATGGCCCTCGTTGAGGTGGAACACGCTGGCCGAGATGTCCAGGGCTCGCAAAGCCCGGGCGCCGCCCACGCCCAGCAGCAGCTCCTGCTGGATGCGCATGCGCTGGTCGCCGCCGTAGAGGCGGGCGGTCAGGGCCACGTCCTGGGGTTCGTTCTTCTTGACGCGGGTATCCAGCAGGATGAGGCGGATGCGGCCCACCCGCACTTCCAGCACCGCGGCATGGACCACGCGTCCGGGCAGTTCCACGGCGACGTAGACGGGCTCGCCATGGCGGTCCACGGCGGGGACCAGGGGCAGGTCCGCGATGTCGAAGGGCTCCACCACATCCTGCTGCCACAGGTTGGCGTCCAGCACCTGGCTCGTGTAGCCCTCGTGGTAGAGCAGACCCACGCCCACCAGGGGCACGCCCAGGTCCGAAGCGGACTTCAGGTGGTCGCCGGCGAGGATGCCCAGGCCGCCGGAATAGATGGGCAGGGATTCGTGGATGCCGAACTCCATGCAGAAATAGGCGACGGGTCGCGACCGCATCGCCCCCGCGTGGGTGAGGCCCCAGGTGGTGACGGGCGTGCAGTATTCCTGCAGCTGGCGCAGGGCGCGGTCCACCCGGGCGGGCACGTCGACATCCGCGGCCCGCCGCTCCAGCGCTTGGGGGGCGATCTGCTTCAGCACGGACATGGGGTTCTGGTGGGCCTTGTGGTACAGCTCCAGGTCCAGGTCGCGGAAGATCGTCCGCACCTCGGGTTTCCAGGTCCACCAGAGGTTCTGGGTGAGCTTCTGAAGCTTGGGGATGAGCTTTTCCATACGGTGATTCCTAGCGGTTTGGCGGAGGCAGCGGGGGCCCGGGTTGCAGGAAGATGGCCGCCAGGGGCGGCAGGGTCAGGTTCAGGGACTGGGGGAAACCGTGGGCGGGAATGGGTTCGGTTTTGACCTGGCCCGTGTTGCCTTCGTTCCGTCCGCCGTAGTAGGTGGAATCCGTATTCAGGAGTTCGGAATAGGTGCCGGGGTTAGGCACGCCGACGCGGTAGCCGTGCTGGGACAGGGCGGTGAAGTTGAAGGCGATGACCACGAAGTCGCCGGGATCCGCAGCCTTGCGCAGCAGCGTGAGCACGCTGTTGAAGCGGTCGCCGCAGTCGATCCAGGAGAACCCGCCGGGCTGGCAGTCGCCCTCGTACAGGGCCGGGTGCTGGCGGTAGAGCCCGTTGAGGTCGCGCACCAGATCGTGGATGCCCTTGTGGTCCGGCTGGTCCAGCAGGCCCCAATCCAGGGCGGTGTCGTGGTTCCATTCCCGCCCCTGCGCGAACTCGCCGCCCATGAAGAGCAGCTTCTTGCCGCCATGGGCGAAGAGCCAGGCGTAGAGCAGGCGCAGGTTCGCCAGCCGCTCCCAGGGATTGCCTGGCATGCGGCCCACGAGACTGCGCTTGCCATGCACCACCTCGTCATGGGAGAGGGGCAGCACGTAGTTCTCTGCGTCGTGGTAGAGCATGGAGAAGGTGATGTCGTTGTGGTGGTGGGGCCGGGCCATCATGCCCTCGCCCAGGTAGCGCAGGGTGTCGTGCATCCAGCCCATGTCCCACTTGAAGCCGAAGCCCAGGCCGCCCTGGTCCGTGGGCCGCGACACGCCCGGCCAGGCGGTGGATTCCTCGGCCACGGTGAAGGTGTCCGGGAACTGGGCATAGACCATTTCGTTGAGGCGCCGCAGGAAGGCCACGGCCTCCAGGTTCTCGCGGCCGCCATGGCGGTTGGGAATCCACTGGCCCGCCTCGCGGCTGTAGTCCAGGTAGAGCATGGAGGCCACCGCATCCACCCGCAGGCCGTCCACGTGGAATTGGTCCAGCCAGAACAGGGCGTTGGAGATGAGGTAGTTCTGCACCTCCGCGCGGCCGAAGTTGTAGATCAGCGTGCCCCAGTCCATGTGGCGGCCCTGGCGCGGATCCGCGTGTTCGTAGAGGTGGGTGCCGTCGAAGTTGCCCAAGCCGTGGGCATCCTCCGGGAAGTGGGCGGGCACCCAATCGAGGATGACGCCCAGGCCCGCCTGGTGCAGCGTGTCCACGAAGGCCTTGAAGTCCTCGGGCCCCCCGAAGCGGCTGGTGGGTGCGAACATGCCCAGCGGCTGATAGCCCCAGGAGGGATCGAAGGGATGTTCGGTGACGGGCAGCAGCTGCACATGGGTGAAGCCCAGCCAGCTGGCATAGGGCGCCAGATCCGCGGCGATCTCCCGGTAGCTCATGAAGGAGCCGTCGGGCCGCCGCCGCCAGGAGCCCAGGTGGAGTTCGTAGATGCTGAGGGGCGCCTGGTGGGCCTTCGTCTGCCGACGCTGGGCCAGCCACGGGTCATCGTTCCAGGCATGGGCCTGCAGCCCGTGGACGATGGAGGCCGTGCCGGGCGCGCGTTCGCAGCGGAAGGCATAGGGATCAGCCTTGAGGGGCAGCAGCTTGCCGTCGGGCCCGTGCAACTCGAACTTGTAGAGCATGCCCGACACCAGCCCCGGCACGAAGGTTGCCCAGAAGCCGTTGGGCCCCACCTGCGCCATGGGATGGGCGCGGCCATCCCACCCGTTGAAGTCCCCCACGACGCTCACGGAGCGGGCGTTCGGCGCCCAGATGGCGAAGCTGACGCCTTCGATCCCATTCAAGGTCCGGGGGTGGGCCCCCAGCTTTTCGTAGGCCCGGAGGTGGGTCCCTTCGCCCAGCAAGTGCAAATCAAGGTCGCCAAGGGTCGAGGCGCTGCGGAGCGGTTCCATGGACCATTCTAGGGTGCAGAGTCCTGGAGCGGGCCTGCGGATTCAGCGGACCAGGCCCTCCCAAACCCGCAGGGCCTCGCTGACGCTCCAGGCCTGGGCATCACAGCCGCGCGCCGTGTGGGGGGCATCGCCGTCCAGGATCTCCGGCAGCTGGCCCAGGCAGCCCGAATCCAGCAGGGGCGCGAGCGAGATCAGCCAGGCGCGGGCGGTGGCGCGGGCCGCGGGCTCCCCCTCCCAGGCCTGGTCCAGGGCCTCGCAGAGCAGCGGCAGCTGCCAGACCCAGGCAGTGCCATTGTGATAGGCGGGTTTGCGGCGGGTGTCTTCGTCGCCTTCGTAGCGCCCCTGGTAGGGCTGCAGGGGCTCGTTGAGCGTGCCGCCCCAGGGCGCCGGAATGAGCAGGGGCACCGTGACCGGCAGGGGCGCGAGACTGCGCAGGCCGCCAGGCACCAGCAGGTGGCGGGCGCAGGCGGCCACGCAGCGGCGGGCCCGGTCGCCGGTCACCAGCCCAAGCGCCACAAGGAAGAGTTGGTTGGGTCGCAGGTGGTCCGCCGGCGTGGCTTCCCGGGCGGCCACGCGGGGACCCGCCAGCAGCACGTCCGCAAACCAGCCCCGGTCCTCAAGCCAGAAGGCTTCGAGCGAGGCTTCGGCCCGGTCGGCGGTGGTTGACCAGGGCTCGCCGTCGCTGGGCGCGCCGATGAGCGCCAGCAGCCGCAGCAGGCGGAGCCACAGGGCCTGGATCTCCACCGGGTAGCCTTCGCGGGGCGTGCCCATGGGATAGCGCGTGTCCATCCAGGTGAAGTGCGCGGGACTCCAGAGCAGGCTCGAGGCGGGATCCATGCGGACGCCGTTGAGCGCGCCGACCCGCAGGTGCTCGCCCAGGGAGGTGAGCACTTCGGCCACGGTGCGGTCGCCGGCCTGGGCCTGGAAGAAGGCCGGCCCCAGCTGCTGCGCGGCCTCCTCGCAGGCCACGGCCAGCCAGAGGGGGGCGTCTGAAGTGTCCCGGTCGGCGGTATGCCCGGCCCCGAGCATGTTGGGCAGGGTACCCCGATCCTCCAGGGCCGCGAAGGTGCGCAGGATGAGCCCGGCCTCCTCGGACTGCCCCGCCGCCAGCAGGCCCCGGCAAGCGATGAGCGTGTCGCGGCCCCAGTCCAGGAACCAGGGATAGCCTGCGATGACGGTGAGCCCATCGTCGCGACGGGCCAGGAAGGCCTGCAGGGCCAGGCGCAGCCGCCCTGGGAAATCAAGCACCTCGGTGGCCGCTTGGCGTGGCGAGGACAGTGGGTCTTCCGACTCGACGCTGAGCATCATTCGGACCTGGGAACCCGGCGGCAGCGACAGGTCAAACCAGCCGGGGCTCCAGGCATCCCCTGAACCCGCCAGGCCCCGCGACTGCTCCACGGGATGCTGGATGCCGCGACAGGCCTCGGGCTGCGAGTGGTAGACACCGGTCTCCGCCCAGACTCGCAACGGGCGGTCCGGCCCGGGCGTGAAGCGGAACCCGATGCCGCCTTCCAGCGACCGCAGGGAGGCCTGGAAGTGGGCTTCCAAGCCTGCATCGAGGCGCGTCTCCCCATGGAAGGAACGATCCTCCAGGTCCAGGCGCACCGTGAGCCGCACCTGGTGCCGGGCGGGCAGGTCCGTCTCCGTGCCGGCGGCCTTGGGGCGCGACCACCGCAGCACCACGGCGTTCTGGCCCGCGGGCATGTCCGCGTCAAGGTGGACCTCCACCTGCCGCCCATCGCCGGCGCTGGCCACAAAGGTCCAGCGGGCCGGAGGGCCGGGTTCGAAGGCCACCAGGTTGCCGCCGTCGAGGGGGGTGATGAAACCGTCCGCATTCACCCAGGCCCGCAGGCGCTTGGCCAGGACCTGTCGCTCCGAAGGGGCGGTCGGGTGCAGGTTCGCGGCCAGCAGGCAGTCGTACTTCGAGGTGATGGCGCCGAGATCCCCGTGCAGTCGAGCCATGCCGCCGCGCCCATTGGTGAGCAGGGCCAGGCCCTCGCGTTGGGACTGCGGGGGGGCCGGAGCCTCGGGCAGGAAACGGAGGCCGGCCAGGACGATGCCGGGGTCGGTTCCGGCGCCTGCCGTGGGGTTGGCTACCTGGCGTTGGAGGACGAGGGTGGCCTCTCCCTCGCGGCGCGGGCAGGGCGGAATGGCGGCGACGAAGGCGCCTTCCACGGGGACGCTCCGCAGGTGCAGGTCGGGCCGGTGCTCCATCTTCAGCGTGGCGTCGAATGGTACAGCATCGCTCAGCAGCAGCCAGTGGTCCGGCGCCACCAGGCTCACGCGACGGCTGTCCGCCACCGTCCAGAGGGTCACCGTCGGGAAGACCGGGAGCGCCTGGGCGGTGTCCAGGGCGGCCAAGGGATCCCGGCGGAGCAGGTCGCCATCGACGTGAGGAAGGGCGGCCAGGAAGGCCTCGGGATCCCGGGCCACCCGAGTCGCCAGAGTGCGCCAGGCGCAGGGTCCGATGTCCTCGGCCGGATGCACCGCGGCGAGGGCCTGCAGGGCCCAGGCGGCCTGGGCGCGGGTCTTCCGGTAGGCTTCGCCGGCCAGGCCCCGGGGCCGGGCCTGGGCCGCGAGGCAGTAGCTTCCGCCGGGGGGCAGCAGCAATTCGCGGCCACCATGGGGCAACAGGCTGCTGGCGGGCAGGGGCTGGCCCAGGAGGTCCAGGGGAATATCACCGAGGGCGGCCCAATCCCTGATCCCAATCGGGCTGGCCTGGCCCCTCTCCGCATCCAGGTTCACCAGCACGAGCACCTGATCGAGTCCCTCGGCGGAGGTACGCAGCAGCGCCAGCACCGGGGCATCGTCCGCGCTGAGGCGGCGGACTTCGGCGCCGTCGAAGAAGCAGGGGTGCTCGGTGAGGAGGCCATTGAGCACCCCCAGTTCCGCGACCAGGTTCGGTTCCGCGCCCCAGGCCAGGTCCCGGGCATCGTGGACGTCCACGCGCTCCGTGGCGAGCCACTCCATGCCCGCCGTGAAACCATAGCCACCGCTCTGGCTCGCCAGGGCGCAAAGGCGGTTGCGCAGCAGCGACCAGGCGGCACCCTTGCCGGCCAGGCGGGGGTTGTCGTGGGTTTCGCTGTAGTGCACCAGCAGCCCTCTCCGCTGCCCCTGCCGCGCGCAGTAGTCCAGGTAGTGGGCCACTTCGCCGGGCTGGTAGTTCTGGAACAGCTCGGAGTAGGCCCAGTGCATGCCGCCCTGGGTGAGCAGGGTCTCGGTGGTCGCCCAGGCGCCGCCCAGACCCTCCAGCAGGAAGATCGTCTCCGGATAGGCCTGATGCACCTTGGCGGTGATGTACTGCCACGCGGGCAGGGGCACCATGTAGCCCGCATCGCAGCGGAAGCCGTCCACGCCGCGCCCGCACCAGGTCAGCAGCGAGCGGGCCACCACGTCCCACAGTGCCGGACTGCCATGGTCCAGTTCAACGAGGTCTTCCCAGGTGGTGCCCCAGGCGCCGGGACTGTGGAAGGTCCCATCCGCGTTGCGGCGGAACCAGTCCGGCTTGCTCTCCAGGAGGCGCGAGCCCCAGCCCGTGTGGTTCACCAGGATGTCCAGCAGGACCTGGCCGCCCCGCTGGTGGACAGCGGCTGTCAATTCTCGGAACTGCTCCTCTGCGGTGGTGCGCTGGTCGAAGGCCACCAGGGCCGGATCGATGGCCGTGAGGTCCAGCTGGGCGTAGGGGCTGCCGAAGCGGCCCATGCGGGCGAAGGTCGTGGGCACGGGCCCCACGGGCAGCAGGTGGAGCAGGCGACAGCCCAGGCGCTCCATGATGTGGGGCACGGCGGCCGTGAGGTCCCGCAGGGTGCCCGAGGGGGGAATCACCGAGTACCCCGCGCCATCCAGGGCCTGGATGGACGTGGCGAGATCCGGCCGCTGCCGGGCCGCCGCGCCGCCGAACATGCGCGGGAAGGCACAGTAGATGGTGTTGGCTGTGCGCAGGCGATCGGGGTGGATGCTGAGACCCGCATCCTCGCCGTCGGGCCAGTACTGGCGACCGTTGGGATCCACGCAGTAGGCCTTGGCGCGGAAGTAGCCCGCCTGGGTGAGGGCCAGGTCCAGCGCCCAGCCCTCGTCTGTTGCCGGCAGAGGGATGTCGCGCCAGGAGGAACCCGCCGGGTCGGTGGCGCCCTCCCCAAGCAAGGCCAGGGTCGCCTCGCGCATGCGCGCCCCGCGCGTGAGGTTCGTGCGCAGGAAGGCCCGCCAACCGGCAGCCCCCGGCTGGGGGTGCGCCAGGGCGAAGCCCACGCGGTCCCCCACGTAGCGGAGCAGCTGAGTGCCCGGGGGGGGGCTCATCACGGGGTGGGACATGGGGGCCTCAGCCGCTGCGCAGGCGGGAAGAGCCTACTCGATGGGCAGCCGGCCCTGCCCCATGCGCATGATGGCGGGGATGTGGAGGTCGTCGGCGCCGGGCACTTCGCCACTGGGCGTCGGGGGCTGCGGCAACAGGCGGGTGGGGGTGGGACCCTGCTCGTGGGCCAGAGCCTCGCCATAGACGCGGCCGCTGACCACGCTGGTGGGCAGGGGCTGGGCCATGGCCGGCAGCACGTTGCTGAAACTCTGCACGGGCGCGGCGTCCGCGACCTCGCCCAGGTGCAGGCTGCTCCGGCGTTCCTGTTCCAGCTTTTCCTCCTGGTCGAAGCCACTGGCCAGCACGGTGACCATCACGCGATCCTCCATGCCCTCCCCCTCCACGGTGCAGGCCTTGATGTCGGGCCGGCCCGCGTAGTGATCCTGCAGGTAGTTCATGGCGGTCTCGATGGCCGAGGCCTCCATCACTTCCCAATCGGCGGTGATGGACACCATGACGTTGGCCGCGGCGCCACTCTGGGCCCGCTCCAGCAGAGGGCAGGCCAGGGCCTTCTTCAGGGCGTCCATGACGGCGTCCTCGCCGCGGCCCTGGCCGGTGCCGATGAGGGCCTCGCCGCCATTGCGCAGGACGGCCTCCACGTCGGCGAAGTCGCCGTTGATGATCCCTGGCTTGAGGATGAGATCCGCGATGCCGCGCACGCCCTGGATGAGCACGCCGTCCGCCACGCGGAAGGCCTCCTTCATGGTCACGCGGGCGTCGCACACGTTCTTCAGGCGCTCGTTGCTGACGACGATGACCGTGTCCGCAGTGTCGCGCAGGTTGCCCAGCCCGGCCATGGCGAGGTCACCCTTCTTGCGGCCTTCCCAGGCGAAGGGGGTGATCACCACCGCCACCGTGAGCGCGCCCAGCTCCCGCGCGAAGCTGGCCAGCACCGGCGCGGCGCCGGTGCCGGTGCCGCCGCCCATGCCCGCGGTGATGAAGATCATGTCGGCGCCCTGCAGCGCGGCCAGCACTTCCTCGCGGCTTTCCTCTGCCGCCACGGCGCCCCGCTCGGCGCTGCCCCCGGCGCCCAGGCCGCGGCTGCTCTGGGGTCCCAGGGGCAGCTTGAGGTGGGCCTTGCTCTGGGAGAGGCTCTGCTGGTCGGTGTTCATGGCGATGAACTGCACGCCGGTGACGCCGCTCTCGATCATGCGGTTGATGGCGTTGCAGCCCGCGCCGCCCACGCCCAGCACCTTGATGTTGGCGCCGGGGAGGCTGTGGGGGCAGGGCAGAAAGGGGGTCTCAGACATCGGGGCTCCCGAAAGGGGTAGGCACTAGAACAACTTCTTGAAACGGTCGAGGAAGCCACCGCTGCGGTCCTGCTTGCCGCGGACTTCGTTCATGTCTCGCGACAGGGCCTTCACGGCGCCCAGGGCGTTCACGAAGAAGGGATTGCCCGTGGCCTGGGGCAGGCCGACGACGCCTTGAATGCGGCCCAGCACCACGCGAGGCCGGCCGAGGATGGTCTGGGCCAGGATGGGCAGGTGGCTGAGCAGGGCGCCGCCGCCCACCAGGTGCACGCCGCCATGGATTTCGTGCATGAGCCCCGTGCGGCCCATCTCGGCCAGCACGAGGTTGAGCAGCTCAGCCGCCCGGGCCTGGAGCACTTCGGCGATCTCGCGGCGGGGCACCATGCGGCCCTCCTCTTCCAGCTCGATGGCCTCCTCGGCGGGGATCTGGTTGTGGAGCACCGTGCCGAAGCGGATCTTGATGCGCTCGGCGGCGGTGATGCCGCCCAGGTGCTTGGTGATCTCCAGGTCGCGGGTGAAGTGGGCGCCGCCGATGGGAATCACCGCCGAATGGAAGAGGGTGCCATGCAGGAAGATGCCCAGGTGGGTGAGGTGCTCGCCGATGTCCACCACTACCGCGCCATTCACCCGGTCCTCGCGGCTCAGAATGGCCTCGGCGCTGGCCAGGGGCGAATACATCAGGTCGGCCCCATGCAGGCCGGCGTTCTTTAGAGCCAGTTGGATGTTCATGATCACGGGGCTGGGCGCCACGATGATGCGGACCTCGGCCTCCAGCGTTTCGCCGAACATGCCCACCGGATTGCGGATGTCCCGTTGGCCCTTGATGTGGAACATCTGGGGGATGCGGTGGAGGACCAGTTCCTCCTTGGCCAGCTTGCATCCATTGGTGGCCTGCTCCAGCACGCGGTCCCGGTCCGCGGCGGTGATGATCTTGTCGCCGCTGGAAATGGTGATGGAATCCCGGAGGTTCTCCCCCTTGAACTGGATGCCGTCCACGGCCACGCGGATGCCGTTCACCTTGGTCTGGCCGGCGGTGCTCATGGCTTCTTCCACCGCCCGCACGATGGCGCGGGTGCAGAGTTCCATGTCGGTGATCTGGCCCTGGGTCAGGCCGCCCTGGGGGGAACCCTGACCGGTGCCGGTGACATTCAGCGTCCCGTCTTCCTCCTGGACGGCCACCACCGCCACCACTTTGCTTGCACCGAGATCAAGCCCGAGGAGTACGGCGTTTTGAGGCATGAAGATCCTTTTCCTTGCTCTAGGTTTATACCAGTTCCACTCGAAAAATCGAGGATTCGTGGCGGGGAAAATTCAGAGGCCAAGGCCCTGAGGTCAGCGCGGCGCCTTTGCCGGGGCCGGGCCATCCTCGGGTTCGCCCACGGCCACCTCATCATCCCAGCGGAGGTCGATATAGCGAAGTCGGGCCAGATCCGGCCGCTGGGAGAGGCGATCCATGAAGAGTCCCTGGAAATTGGGAACATTTTTCGTGACATCCTGGCGGGAAAGGTAGATCGGGGCTGAAAAGCCCTCGATAAAGGCCACAGGCCCCTTGGGCGAATCCCTGAATTCGGTGATCCGCTCATAAAAGCCATGCTGTTTTTCCCGCAGAACGCGGGCAGCACTGATGAGATGGGCCAATCCCTGATCTGTTTGGCTGGCGGCATCCACCACCACGGGAATGGGCGTTAGGTTGGCCGCATTGACCCGATCGAGCAGGATGCCATCGTCCGACACCAGGAAGACGCCATTGGCGCGCACCAGCCAGAGGACCGGATGCCGCTCCTCGATGGCCAGACTGAGGCGGTCCGGCGGGTCCTTGCGGATCTGGAGGCCCCGCACCCAACGCTTGGCCTCGATGCGCGAGCGCAGCGCCTCCGCGTCCACCCAGAAGAGGGGTTTGCCGAGCACCAGCTGCTCGGCCAGCTTCTGGATTTCCGCCTGCCGCTCGCCCCGGCAGCCGCTCACGTTCACCTGTTCGATGACGAGCTTCTGGAGGCCGAGGTAACGGGTGCCCAGTTCCATGAGCCCCCATCCCGCGCCGCCGATGACCGCCAGCGTGATGCCCGCCCGGGCCCAGGGGAGCCAGGGGCGCTGCAGGCGTGTGCGGGGGAGCATGGACATGGGTTCAGTTTACCGGCGTTTGGGCTGTGGGCTGTGGGCCATGGGAAAGACGACGGCGGCGCCGCAGGCGGCGCATCCTTGATTTCAGTTAGGCGCCGACCCACCAAGAACCCCTGAACGGCCCGAAATAAGATCATTCGGCGCGTCCCAAAGGGACGCCCAGAAAGCATTACCTACAGCCCACAGCCCACAGCCCACAGCCCACAGCCCATAGCCCACAGCCCATAGCCCACAGCCCACAGCCTAAAGCTACAGCCCATCCCCCCGCCAGAGTTCGACTTCCGGTTCCAGATCCACGCCTGAGACTTCCAGCACCTTGGCCCGGACCCGCTCCATCAGCTCCGCGAACTCGGCGGCGGTGGCCTTGCCATGGTTGATGAGGAAGTTGGCGTGCTCGGGGCTCACCTCGGCGTCGCCGAGGCACAGGCCTTTGAGGCCCGCCTGGTCGATGAGGCGGCCGGCGCTCAGGCCCGGCGGGTTCTTGAAGATGCAACCGGCGTTGCGTTTCGAGAGGGGTTGGCTGGTGCCGCGCTTGGCGCGGTACTCGGCCACCTGGGCCCGGATCCTGGCGGCGTCCCCTGCGACGAGCTGCGCCGTGGCGGACAGCACCACCCGCCCCCCCGTGAGGAAGCTCCAGCGGTAGCTGAACTCACCGGGTTCCGGGGCCTTCTCCACCAGCTCGCCCTCGGGCGTGAGGAAGCGGTAGCGCGTGAGCACGTCCGCCCACTCGCGGCCATAGGCGCCAGCATTCATGCGAATGGCGCCGCCCAGGGAACCGGGAATGCCGCTGGCGAATTCCAGGCCCGAGAGGCCCAGGTTGGCCGCCGCTTCGGCCAGGGCGATGTGGCCGTGACTGGCGGGGGCCGTGAGCTGATCTCCTGCGCGGTGGATCTCTTTCGGAAAGGCCAACCGGAGCACTGGCCCTTCCAGGTCTCCGAGCACCACCAGGTTCGAGCCCCCGCCCAGCACCCGCCAGGGCAGGCCCTCCCGGGCGCAGGCGCGGACGAAGGCTTGGGCTTGCGCTTCCGTCGTCGGCTCAAACAGCCAGCGGCACAGCCCCCCCACGCCCAGGGTCGTGAGCTTCGAGAAGGACACGTCCCGGCGGTGCGGGACCTTCAGCAGGTCATCGGGAAGGGGGCGGGTCATGGCGTCCAGTATGCCCGTGTGATTGCCGCATGCAGCGCCTCGCCGTGATCCAGCAGCCCAGTGTCATCACCGCGATCCTTGACTGCCTCAGCCGGAAGGAAAGGCCGCCCTGAGGGTCATCAGCCACCGCCAATCACAACCTTGATGCTCGATGAGGGTAGCACTTGACCCAGGCGAAGCCCGGGGCCACTGTGTGCCCAAGCCTCTTTGACAAGCGCTGGCAGGAATTCGAAAGCTACGAAAGCCCTTGTGGGCGCTCAAGGCCACAGAGAACGATCCAAGATGCCCCCCGTCTCCTCGATCAGTTTCGAAGGCAGGTCCCCGGGTGCGTCAAAATGGACCGTTTGAATTTCCTATACACGAAGATTCTGGCCGATTGGAGTGTCAAATAATCTTCGTCAAGGAGGTAAATTCTCAATGGCATCTAAGAATTGGCAGAAACATTGGCTCTGGGCCATCGCGTGCCTAATCCTCACTAACCTGATTTTTCTAGGATCCTGTGGCAACTTGCCGCCCAAAGCCAACGTCGGCAGCATGGAGGCCAACCACCCTTGGCTAGAGTTTGAGCCAACCTTGGAACAGGGTCTGGCCTCCCCCTACGGTGACAAGGCCGATCCGATGATCCTTTACCTCACCTTCGTCGGGAGAGATGGTGATGCGGTCAAAGTCGACCTCAAAACGAAGAGCATCAGCTCTTACCACTTCCCCGTGAACCGGTGGGAGGACATCGAGAACTTGGCGCAGCGATGGGACTCCAGTTATTTCGAGTCGACCTGGACGGAATTTAGGGGGGTCAAGGGAATGCGTCGCGTTTGGCACATGTTCGGCGACCCGTTCCCGGATCGCCTCGGGAAGACCCAGATGGAGTTGCGTACTGGCTACTACTACGTCATGGACCGGCGCGAGAATACTGATTTTGAACTTCTGAGGGTCAAGATTGAGAACTCCGACCTCAACTGGGCGGGTCTCGGGACGCTCTACCGGAGTCCGGACGACAAGTGGCTGGTATTCCGGCTGGCAAGTTATAGCCAAAAAATTTATATCTTCAGTCGCACCGAGCTCGAACCGAAGCGTTTCGACCCCAATGACACTGCAGCGGTATTGGAATCATTCAAACAAAAAAAGTTTGGAGGTTAATGATGTCCAAAGGCCAAACTGCCACCCCGGCCCTCACAAAAGTGATCTTCTGTTGTTTGCCCCTCTATCCACCCACCAAACGGCGCCATAACAGTGTCAAACGGCCCCCGGCTCATGCTGTGGTGTCAACTTTGGCTGGGATGAAGCTCATGGCCCGCTCGGCCAGGGCGGCGATGGTGAGGGAGGGGTTCACGCCGGGGTTGGCGGACATGGCGGCGCCGTCGATGACGTAGAGCCCCTCGTAGCCGAAGAGGCGGTGGCGGTGGTCGATGGCGCCGGTCTCCGCGGAATCGCCCATGGGCGCGCCGCCCAGGATGTGGGCCGTGGTGGGGATGCCCAGCAAGGTTTCAGTGAGTAGGCTGGTGGGGTAGCCGTCCAGATGGCGGGCCACCCGGTCGCCGAGGTCGGAGGCTTCCGCCGTCCAGGCCTTGGCGGGGGGGCCGTCGCCCCGCTCGGTCACGGCCCCGCGCCGGAAGCCCGTGCGCAGGCCCCGCCCCAGGCGCATGCGGATGTGGCCGTCCACGGTCTGCATGTAGAGCAGGATCATGGTGAACTTCGCCCAGTCCGGCACGAGGTAGCAGCGCAGCGTCTTGATGGGCTGCCGCAGCACCCGGCCCAGGGCGTTGAAGGTGCGCTGGCCCAGCGTGTCGCCTGGGGCCGCGGGCAGCATGAGGGTGCGGAAGAAGCCCGCCCCGGCGGGGTAGCGCACCGGTTCCAGATGGGAGTGTTCGTCCGTGTGCAGGATGCTGCCGATGGCGATGCCCTGCGACAGGTCCTTGTCGCGGCGCTGGGTGACGATGCCCAGCAGCACTTCCGAGTTGGTGCGGATGAAATCGCCGACGCGATTCGAGAGCGCCGGCAGTCCTTCGGCGTGGGCCTTCAGTTTCAGCAGCAGGGGCACGGTGCCCAACACGCCGCCGGCGAAGATGATCTGCTTGGCCCGGTAGGTCCGCTTGGCATTCAGCGCCGGGAGGGCCCAGGTACCCTGGCGGGCCTCCACCTCGTAGCCGCCGGCGGCCAGGGGCTTCACCCAGGTCACCTCGGTGTCGGGCTGGATGAGCAGGCCGCGTTTTTCGGCGAGGTAGAGGTAGTTGCGGTCCAGGGTGTTCTTGGCGCCGTGGTTGCAGCCCAGCATACAGCCCCCGCAGAGCGTGCAGCCGGTGCGCTCGGGACCCTCGCCGCCAAAATAAGGATCCGGCACGGTCTCGCCGGTCTTGCCGAAGTAGACCGCCACGTCCGTCTGCTCGAAGGCGTCGCCCCGGCCGATCTCCCTGCCCACCTCGCGGAGCACTTCATCGGGATAGGTGAGGCTGGGGTTCCGCGTGGCGCCCAGCATCCGCAGCACCGTCTGGTAGGGCCCGGCCAATTCCGCCTTCCAGTCCGCCAGGTGGCTCCAGGAGGGGGCCGCGAAGAAGGGATCCTTGGGCACGGGCAGGGTGTTGGCATAGACCAGGGAGCCGCCGCCCACGCCCACGCCCGACAGCGCCGTGACGTGGCCCAGGAAGGTCATTTTGAAGAGGCCGCGGAAGCCCACCTGCGGGAGCCAGAAGAAGCGCTTCAGGTTCCAGTTGGACGTGGGGAAGTCCCCGGCCCGCAGCCGGCGGCCCTTCTCCAGCACCAGCACCCGGTAGCCCTTCTCCGTGAGCCGGAGGGCGCTCACGCTGCCGCCGAAGCCCGAGCCGATGATGATGTAATCCCACTCCATGGGGAATCTCCTGGACTATGGCAGAGGTGAGGAGAGGAAGATCCCCGATGGTGCCACAGGGCGGTAGGATGAGGGTGAGGCTTCCATGCAGCTTTCCGAGGAACTGATCCAGGATCTGGTGACGCGGCTGGTCGAAGCTGTCCAGCCCACGCGGATCATTCTCTTCGGCAGTGCCGCCCGGGGCGAAATGGGCCCGCACAGCGACGTGGATCTGCTGGTGGTGGTACCCGATGGCGTCTCCCAGAAGGATGCGTGGAACCGCGCGTACCTGGGACTGAGACGGTTTCCCTATGCCAAGGATCTGATCGTGGTTCACGAGGGATTCCTGGCGGCACACCAGGACGATTTGGGAATGGTCTACCGCGAGGCGCTGCGCGAAGGCAGGGAGTTGTTCCATGCCGCCTAGGTTCCTGGGGCGGACGGAGGACTGGATTGCCAGAGCCGAGGCCAGCTTGGCGCTCGCGCGAATGTGTGGGCCGGGGGTGGCCTTCGAGGATCTCTGCTTCCAGGCTCAGCAAGCCGCCGAAAAAGCGCTGAAAGCCATCTACGTCCACCGTGGAATCGACTTCCCTTTCGTGCATGACCTTGATCGGCTTCTGGAAGGTCTGGAGGAACAGGGTCTTGCCATTCCAGAGGCGGTGGATGCCGCCACCGTGCTCACCCGCTACGCTTCCGAAACGCGCTACCCCGGAGGGTTTGAGCCCCTCTGTGCGGCGGATCATGCTGAATCCCTATCCTTGGCCGAAGCCGTACTGGCCTGGGCCCGGGTACACGTGGGATTTTCAGGCCAAGGCTCCGTCTGATGCGTTGGCTTTCCCTAGATCATGGCACGAAGAAGATCGGCCTCGCCTTCTCGGACGAGTTGGAGATCCTGGCTTCGCCCTTCGCCGTGTGGCCCCAGGAGGATGAGCGCACCCTCGTGCGGCTGGTGCGGCTTTGCAAGGAGGAAGGCGTCCAGGCCCTGGCGGTGGGCCTGCCGCGCCACAAGGACGGCGCCGAAAGCGCCACGGCCCCCGCGGCCCGCGCCTTCGGCGAGGCGCTGGCGGCCCGCACGGGCCTGCCCCTGCGCCTGGTGAACGAACACCTCAGCAGTGCCGAGGCCGAGCGCCTCCTGCGCGAACGGGGCGTGAAACCCGAAAAGCGGAAGGCCCTGCTGGATGCCGCCGCGGCGGCGGTGATCCTGGCTGAGCTGCTGGAAGATCGCCGGGCGAAGGGCATCGCACCGGGGCGCTTGGACTGAGGGGCGAACCTGTCCATTCGTTGCTTGGATCGAGATCCACCGTGATGAACTCATGGCCCAATGGGGCAGACCTCAGCGCGGATACCCTCTGCCTTGAGGGTTACGCGGCCTGAATCTCATTTCGCCCGATGGACGAAGGTGCCAACCCGTTGCCCAGGTTCCTCGGGGCTGACCCCGGCCACCCGCTTCGCGTGCCAGAATAAGCGCCCATGACCGAGACCCGCACCCTCCGCACTGCCACCCTGGGCCGCTACCTGGTGGAACCTGCGACCCAGGGTGAAGGCCGCGGCGCGCCGCTGCTGGTAGGCTTCCACGGCTACGCGCAGAATGCCGACCACCTGCTGGAGGACCTGCGCCGCCTTCCGGGCGCGGCGGGTTGGACCCTGGTGGCCGTGCAGGCCCTGCACCCCTTCTACAGCGCCAAGACCCGGGAGGTGGTGGCGTCCTGGATGACGAGCCTGGACCGGGAACAGGCCATCCAGGACAACCTGGCCTACGTGGCCCGCGTGGTCGCCGAACTGCGGGCCGACCGGGGAAACGGCCCACTCGTATTCGCGGGCTTCTCCCAGGGCGCCGCCATGGCCTGGCGCGCCGCGCTGCACTGCGGCCCCTGCCAGGGCCTCATCATTCTCGGGGGCGATCTGCCCCGGGACGTGGCCGAGGCCGCCGTGCTCCAGGTACCTCCCACGCTCATCGGGCGCGGCGAGCGGGACAGCCTCTATTCGGCCGCTCAGCTCGCCAAGGATAGGACCGTCCTTGAAGCCCGGGGTCTCCAGGCGGAAGTCGTCAGCTTCGACGGCGGCCACGAGTGGGGCCCAGGCTTCCTCTGCGCTGTGGGGCGGTTCCTGGCAACTGTTCGACGCTAGGCGCGGGGTTGGACGACCGACTTCACCCCAGCCGCACGGTCCGCATGCAGCGCTCGGCGAGGCTCGGGTTATGGGTGACGAGCAGGGTGGTGGGGCGGAGGTCGGCGTGGAGGCTGGCCAGGAAACCGAAGACTTCCTCGGCGGTGGCCGGGTCGAGGTTGCCGGTGGGCTCGTCCAGCAGCCACAGGGCGGGCTTGCGCACCAGGGCCCGCACGAGGCCCACCCGGGCGGCCTCGCCGCCGGAGAGCTGACTCGGCAAGCGCTCGCCGAGTGCGCCCAGGCCCACGGTGGACAGAAGCTGTCCGATCCAGGCTTCGGCCTCGGGGGAGACTTCACCCTCGATGAGCCGCGGCATGCGCAGGTTCTCCCGCACGGTGAATTCGGGCAGCAGGTGCGGCTGCTGGAAGGCCAGGCCCACGTGGCGGCGGCGATAAAGGGCGCGGGCCTCAGCGCCGGTAGGCACGGGATCGCCGCCCACGGAGATGTGGCCGCCCTCCCAGTGGTCCAGGCCCGCCACGCAGTTGAGCAGCGTAGTCTTCCCCACGCCGGAGACGCCCACGATGGCGCAGAGGCTGCCGGCTTCCACCTCCAGCGAGAAGCCGTCGAACACCGGCCGGTCGTTGCCTGCATAGGTCTTGTGCAGGTCCGTGATGGAAAGGGGTTGGCCGATCATTCCGCCCTCAGCGCATCGACAGGATCCAGGGCGGCGGCCTTCTTCGCGGGGTAGCGCGCGGCCAGCCAGGACACCAGCAGGGGAAAGCAGGCCACCAGCACGATATCCAGGAGCTTGAGCCGGAAGGGCATGTAGGTGATGAAGTCGTAGACGGCAGCGGGCAGCTTGAACAGCTTGTAGCGGTCGAGAAGGAAGCAGAGCGGCACGCTGACCCCCAGGCCCCAGGCCGTGCCGACGGCGCCGATGCGCAGGCCCTGCAGCTCGAAGAGGCGCTGGATCTGCCGCGGCGTGGCGCCCAGGGCCAGCAGCACGCCCAGGTCCCGGCGCTTCTCGGTCACCAGCAGCACCAGGGAGGCCACGATGTTGAAGGCCGCCACCAGCACGATGAGGCTGAGGATGGCGGCGAAGAGCCACTTTTCCACGATCAGGGCGGCGAAAATGGACCTGTTGGAATCGCGGAGATCCGTGGCCTGGTAGGCGGGGCCCAGGCTTTCCAGCACCCGGGGCTTCACTTCGGCGATGGCGTCGATGCTCTTGGCGCGCACCTCGATCATCTCGGCGCGGCCTTCGGTTTTGGCGATCCGCATGGCATCGCCCAGGTGGATGAAGGCCCAGGCCTTGTCGTATTCGGAGCTGTGGCTGTGGAAGGTGCCGGCCACCTTGAACGCGGCCACCTTGGGCTGCTGGCCGCCCAGGCCCAGCTCCAGGCGGAAGAAGGCCAGGGCCACGGTGTCGCCCACGCGGAGGCCCAGCTTCTGGGCCAGTTCCTTGCCCAGGACGATCTCGCCCTCCTTTAGCTGCTCGATGGGGATGGGCCGCATGGTATCGAAGATGCTGGAGGTGCCGTGGGCCGTGGAGGGATCCACGGCCTTGATGACCACAGCCTCCGGCGGCATCTCGCTGTCGGGCCGGCGCAGCAGGCCCTTCTCCAGGCGGATGGGCGAGGCAGCCTGCACGCCCCGGACGGATCGAATGGTCTTCAGGGTGCCCTCGGTGTCCTGGATGTCACCAGCCAGATGGAACACCGTGAAGTGGGCCGTTGCACTGTAGAGCGTGGCCTGGATCTCGTCGTGGAAGCCATTCATGACGGCCAGGGCCACCACCATGGCGAAGACGCCGAGGGCCGTGCCCCCCCGGGCGAAGCGGACCATGGTGCGCACGAAGGCCCCCTTGCGGTGGGACTTCAGATAGCGGTCGGCGATGGTGCGTTCGAACAAGGGCATGGCATCAGGTTAGCCGGAGAGCCCGCTACGCAATGCCCAAGTGCGCCTCCAGCATGCGCCGGAAGTCACGGTCCAGGTCGTAGGGCTTGACCAGGATCTGAGCCACACCTGTCTCTCGGGCACCCAGGACGAGTTCGGCATCCACCGAGGTCTCGGCCAGGATGACCGGTGGCATCTCGTCCTCCAGGCGGTGGTGCAGCAGCGAGGCCAGGGCCAGCCCCTTGAGTTCGGCCACGCCATCATCCACGAGAATGAGGTGGACGCCGGGCCGCTCCACGTGCTCGAGGAGGCCGGTCAGGGTGTCGGCGTACAGGACGCGGCCGTAGCCATCCTCGGTGAGGCAGGCGGCCACGGCATCCCGGCTCGGCCCAGGGGGCATGGCCAGGAGGATGACGCGGGTCCGTTTCTTCATGCGCAGGAAGGCCTGGGATCGATCATCCGTCGGGGCGACCGGTTCGGGGCCTGGTTCGGGGCCTGGTTCGGGGGCTGGTTCGGGGGCTGACACGGCAACGGTCTCGACTGGCCCTGCCGGGCTGAGAGGCGGCACCAGTTCAGGGGTCGGGCTGCTCACCGGGGGAGGGGGCGCGGGGGCCGGTTCGGGCTCCTTTTTAGGGGCCGGGCGCTCCACCGGTGCGGCCTCTTCCCGCTCGACTTCGGGCTGGCGGCGGGCCTTGGGGGGCACTGCCGTAGGGATCGCCGTGGTGCGACTGGCCACCAGGGACCGCACCGGGGCCAGGAGGGACGCTTTACTGGTGTCGAAGGCAATGCCCACCAGCAGACCGCTGCTGGCGTCCAGGTAGGCTACGGTGCCTTCCAGCTCCAGGGTGGGGCACTTGGGCAGCTTGGAGAGCTTCACCAACATCAGGGGCTGGCCCACGGGCATGAGGCTCACGCCCATGTGCATCTTCCTTTGGGTCTTCACCTCCATGGCCTTGTCCACTCGGATGCAGACCCCGGTCTCGGAGATGTTCTCGATGCTCCCGTTGATGCCCACGCCGTCGAACAGGCCCGTGAGGGCGATGGCGGTGGCGCCTTCCCGCGCGTTCAGGCGGGCCCGGGGCTTCTTCCGGCGTTCGGCCAGGCTGAGGGAGGCTGGGAGCTCCACGACCGCAGAGCCCGGCTTCAGTTCCAGCAGTTTCGTGGTGGCCTTGAACCGCATGCCATCCAGGATAAAGACCAGGCTCGCGGCGGCGCCCTTCTCGGCCAACAGGGACCCCTGGAGGTTCAAGCCGACCCGCTCCTCGGTCACGGAGGTCAGGGTGGCGGTCACGCCCCGCCCGTTGGCATCCAGCAGCGTGAGGGTGCCCCGCACCCGCTGCACTTCTTCGAGGTAGGCCAGGACCAGGTCGGAGCCTTCCGACAACTGGGATTTTTTCTTCCCGAACATGGCCATACAGACTTTCTCCAACAACATTGCATCGTCCACAGGGACGGGGGCTTGATTATTGCTCCCAGAGTAGGCAGCTTTGCCATATGGATGAAACACCCCTCCGCTGTCTGCTCATCGCCCGTCAGGGGCCCCATGACCGCGAGGAGCCCATTCAGGACCACCTCCTGGAACTCGCGGAGCTGGCCCGCAGCTGCGGTTTTGAGGTCCTCACGCGGCGCGTGCTGAAGCGCCCCCTCATCGCCCCCAAGACCTTCTACGGCCCCGGCCAGCTGGAGGCCCTGGCCTCCGAGGCGGTGCGGCAGGGGGCGCGCCACCTCATCTGCGACGACGAATTGAGCGGCAGCCAGGTGAACGCCATCGAGAAGCTCACGGGCCTCATCTGCCTGGATCGCACGGGCCTCATCCTCAGCATCTTCCAGCAGCGGGCCCAGACCCGGGAGGCCAAGGCCCAGGTGGAACTGGCCCGCTGCGAATACGAACTGCCCCGGCTGAAGGGCGCCTGGACGCACCTGGAGCGCCAGGGCGGCGGCGTGGGCCTGCGCGGTGGGCCCGGCGAAACCCAGATCGAGGTGGACCGGCGCATGATCCGCACCCGCATCAGCCAGCTCAAGCGGGAGCTGACCCACCTGGAGCAGGTGCGGGAGACCCAGCGCCAGGGACGGCCCAGGGGGCTGCCCAGGGTGGCCCTGGTGGGCTATACCAACGCGGGCAAGACCAGCCTGCTGAAGGCGCTGACCGGGGAAGGCGAGCCCCGGGATCTGCTCTTCGCCACCCTGGACACCACCACCCGCAAGGCCTGGCTGGGCCAGGCCTTCGATCCCGAGACGGGCGGCAGCCTGGAAGCCAAGCAGTGCCTGGTGGCCGACACGGTGGGCTTCATCCGCAAGCTGCCCCACCAGCTGGTGGCCGCCTTCCGCAGCACCCTGGGCGAGGTCCGCACCGCGGACGCCCTGCTGGTGGTGGCCGATGCGGCCCATCCGGATCTGGAAGACCATCTCAAAGTGGTGGGCGCCACCCTGCGCGAGATCGGCTGCGAGGCCGAGGGAATCGAGGCCCAGCCGCGGCTCCTGGTGTTGAACCAGGTGGATCGCCTCCACCGTCCCCAGAAGCTGGACCTGAAGAAGCGCCACCCGGGTGCCGTGCAGACCTGCGCCACAGACGGCGATGGCCTGGAGGACATCCGGAGCTGGTTGCGGGAACTGATCCCGGGCGCTCCGGTGCCGCGCACCTTGGAGGCCTGGGAATTGCCGGAGTTGATGCCAGTCCGGTGAAGGGTGGCGGCACCAGCCGTTAACAAAATACCATCCGGTGCACAGGCGGCAGGCCGCCAGGACAGATCGCGCCTAATCCCGTGCGGGTTCAGGCCTTGACTTGGGTTCACGACCTCCGTGAGGCGGGGGCTCGGGACGGCGCTCGGGAGCTGGATGGGGCGCGGGTTCCGGACGACGCTCGGGAGCTGGATGAGGCGCGGGTTCCGGACGACGCTCGGGAGTGGGATGGGGCGCGGGCTCCGGATGGCGATCGGGTGTTGGATGCGGAGCAGGTTCGGGGCGACGGTCAGGAGCCGGAGCGGGCGTTGGCCGATGCTCCGGTGCGGGCATTGGGGCGGGAGCCGGACGCGGCGCGGGTTCCGGACGATGTCCAGGAAGGGGAACCGGAGGGGGTGCCGGACGATGGTCGGGAGCGGGGGCTGGTGCGGGCGCCGGTGGACTCACCGGGGCGGGCGGGTGCGCTGCCCGGTTGTCGGGCCTCCCTTCCTGGGCAGGGCCCTTCGGGGCTTGCGGCAGGGTCTTCGGGGTCGCCTTCAGCGTGGATTCCTCGATCTTGCCGCCCGGGGCCTTGGCGGGCACAGCGCTCCTGGGGGAAAAATCGGTGGGTCTCGCGGTGGCGGCCACGGAGGGCTTGCCGCGGTTGACGGAGGCCCGCAGGTCCCGGTCCTGGCTGGCCAGCTCGTGATGCTGCGCCTGCACCGCGGTGGGCTGCACGTGGTGCTCCCTCTCCACCGCGCGTTCCTGGGCAGTGGGTGCGGATCTCACTCCGCCAGCGCCTCCGTTGTAGGAGACGTACGTGTTGTTATTGACAATGACTGTCTTGTTGTAGACGTTGGTGACCCGGGTGTTGCTCACGTTGTTGACGGACCGGTTGTAGTAGTAGTTCCGGCCCTGCCAGTAACCGCCTTCATAGCCGTTGCCGCCATAGCCGTGCCCATAGTTGATGCCACCGTAGTACCCCACGTGGGTACCCCAATAGCCTTGGTGGAACTCGAAGTAATCGTCATTCCAGCCCCAGTAGCCGGGAGTCCAGAGCAATCCGAACTCGGGTGCCTGGACCCAGGTGCCGGGCACCCAGTAGTAGCCCTCATCGCCCCAGCTCCAGTAGCCGGGCGTCCAGATGAACCCATCCTCGGGCAGGATGGGCTGTTCGTACACGGGAATCGGTGGCGGCCCCACCGTGATCTGGAAGCTGATTTGTGCGGACAAGGGGGAGGCTGCCACCCCTGCCAGGAGGATGCAGGCGAGGGGAGAGACGAGTTGATGGATGCGCACGGTTTCGCCTTAGGTTGTCATGGGGCTCACGTCGGGAGTCCGGGCCGGGGAACCGTTCCCTTCCCATTCCCATTCGTTCAGAGCATTTTTTATTCCATTAACTAATTTATTTTAAATCAATTATTTGGATTCTCCATGCGACATCGACTTCGGACCCCGTTCAGTCAAAATAGCCCAGGGCTTCCTTCAATTCGAATGCATGGATTCCGGTGGACCTCCCCCTAGCCCTGTGTTCGGGGGACCTTTGGACGGGGCTTTCGAGGCCGGATCAGCCCTCGATCCCAGGTTCCTGGCGGCCCGCGCGGGGCAGCAGGCTGACCGTGGCGGCCAGTCCCACGGCCAGCAGGATCCGGAGGATGAACAGATTGCGGCTGAGGCCGTGGGCCTTGTTGTAGGCCACGCGCTCGGCGTGGTCCGGCACCAGGTTGTCGATGGGTGTGTTGATGCGGGCGCGGATGGCGTGGATCTTGGGCGTCACGACAAAGCTGCTGGCCAGGCACATGAGCAGGGCCACCATCAGGCCGCCGCTCCAGAGGCGGATGGGACCGATGATCTCATCCTGGACTTCCGAGGCCCAGCGACCGGCCCAGCTGAGCCCGGCGAGGCCGAAGGCAATCCAGGCGGCCCAGTCCAGTCGCCCGATGATGAGGCCGGCGACGCGGCCGGCCAGATCCCGGCTGGGCAGTTCCCGGAACAGGACCGGCGCGGTGAAAATCCCGAAGCCCAGCGCCGCTCCGGCCCAGAACAACAGGAGAATGGTGGAGAACTGGTCGATGCGATGGAGGGTCTTGGGGCTCATGGGCCTTCGGGGGGCTGTGGGTTGTGGGTTGTGGGCTGTGGATCGCAGACCCGTCCTCACCACTCGTTGTAAGGGATCTGGTTGCTGCCCTTTTCCGTGGAGCCGCTGCGGACCTTGAAGATGCCCAATTCCGCATCGGGGTTGTCGGGATCGGGTGGTTCCAGCTCCGTCTGCCAGGTATCCCTGGACTGGGTCATGGGGTCGTAGGGCATGTCCCGGAGGTAGCCCAGTTCCTTGAGGGGGCCCAGGCTGGCGGGGTACTTGCCGCGATCCGCCCGGTGCTGCTCCAGAGCATGATTCAGCTGGAAGAGGTTCTCCTTGAGCACCGCCTCCTGTGCCGACTTCACCTTGCTCCGGTAGCCCGCCAGCCCCACCGTGGCCAGCAGGGCAATGATGGTCATGACCGTGATCAGTTCCAGGAGGGTGAAGCCGCGCTGGCGGGAAGGGGCGAAGGACATGGCATAACTTTACCGCGACTCGGAACCCCTGGTGGAGCGGCTGGTGACCACAGTTAGACTCGAAGGTGGCCGCCCATGCCCCGTGAACCTCTGCGGGTTGTCTCGGAGATGCCCCATGCGCCTTTCTTTCAGTCGAGCCCTGCCAACGGCCCTCTGCCTGTTCTTTGCGCTGGGGATCGGCTGCAAACGCCCAGAGACGGCCCTGCGGCAACGGCCAGTGCAAAGGGTGGAACTGGTGCAATCCATCGAGGGGATGACACCGGCGGAAGAGAAGGCCCTGCTGGAACAGCTCTCGGTCGGTTTCGGTGTGCCTGTCGAGCCTCTCGAGGCGGCCCCAGGCCCTCAGCAGGTATTTCGGCTCACCCTGAGAGGCGCTCCCAATCCTTACATCGAGCGGAGCCTCGGCAAGACGACGATGCTTTCTGTGGTCTATGGCGCCCTCTTTGGGGCGGTTGTGCCAGCTTTGGGATACACCACCTGGGCCACCTTCCGTTCTGCGGCCATCGCCACCGGCGTCGGGGGCCTCCTGGGACTCGGCTACGGCCCCATCTGGTACCGGAACAATCAGGCCCTGCTGCAGAAGCTGGGCTATCTACCCTGGGGCTTCATCGCCGAGTGGGAGGTGTTCGAACGCCGCCCCAGGTTCGGCGACGAGGTGGTGGCCCGCTCCAGCTCCGGTGGCCCCTTCGGCCGAGTCACCCCCATTCTGGATCTGCGGCCCTTCCTGCTACCGCTGCCCGAAGGGTCCCGCAGCGTGGCCCACATCAGGCAGGCCAGCCTGAAGGCCTATGGCGAGGCTTTGGTGAAGCATTTCCAGCACCACCGCTGAGCGCTGTCGGAAATTCAGGGCTGGACTTGAGAATCAGATACAATCTCCCCTCATATCAGACCAGTCATCGGGAGGATTCATGCGTCTGTTGGCGAAGCTGAATCTGATCCTGATTTCCGTCTTCATCGCCGGATTCCTGCCCACCGCATGGCTGACCCGGGAGCTGCTCCGGTCCAACGCCCGGGATCAGGCCCTGGACAAGGCCCGCCTGATGATGGAGACGGCGGCGGCAGTTCGCGGCTACACCATCAAGCAGGTGAAACCCCTCATCGCCGACCGGCTGGCGGAGGAGTTCCTGCCCCAGTCGGTCCCCGCCTACTCGGCCACCGAGGTCTTCACCGCGCTCCGGGAATCCAACGCCGAATACAACTACAAGGAAGCCACCCTCAATCCCACGAACCCCCGGAACCGGACCCTGGAATGGGAAGCGGACATCGTCGAGGCCTTCCGGGGCAACCCGCAGCGAACCGAGATCCTGGGCGAGCGGGACACGCCCCAGGGCCGTTCCCTCTTCCTGGGCCACCCGATCCGGATTACCGACGGCAACTGTCTGGCCTGCCATGACACCGCCGCCACCGCCCCCGCGAGCCTCATCAAGAAGTACGGTCCCTCCAACGGCTTCGGTTGGAAGTTGAATGAGGTGATCGGCGCCCAGTTGGTCTCGGTGCCCATGGCCGTCCCCCTGCGCCGGGCCGACGAGGCCTTCCGGCGGGTGGCGCTGTGGCTTGTGAGCGGGTTTCTGGTCACCCTGGCAGTCACGAATCTCTTGCTGCGATTGACGGTCATCCGGCCCCTCCGCCGCCTGTCAGCCATGGCGGATCAGGTCAGCCTCGGCAACTTCGACGCCCCCGAAGTGGTCATCCAGGGCAAGGATGAGGTGGCGCAGCTGTCCGCCTCCTTCGGGCGGATGCGGATCAGTCTGAGGCGGGCCATGTCCATTCTCGACGAGACGTGAGCCAGGGGCTCGAGGACCTGCGGCCCGGCGCGGCCTTCGGTCCCTACCAGGTGGTCGCCGATATCGGCCAGGGGGGCATGGGGCGAGTGCTGCGCGCCCGGCACACCACGCTCCAGCGCGACGTGGCCCTCAAGGTCCTCGCGCCCCAGATTGCCGATGACACCTACTTCGCCGAGCGCTTCCTGAAGGAGGCGCGGGCGGCGGCGCGGATCAACCACCCGAACATCGTCCAGGTGTACGACTTCGGCGAAGTGGCGGGACGCCTGTATCTCGCCATGGAATTCGTGGAGGGCCGCACCCTGGGGGCCATCCTCCGGGAACGGGGCCCCTTCGGCGAGGCGGAGGCGATGAACATCGGCGCCCAGGTCTGCGCGGCCCTCCACGTGGCCCACGAGGCCGGCCTCGTGCACCGGGATCTCAAGCCCGAGAACCTCATGCTCACCTCCCTCGGCATCGTCAAGATCGTCGACCTGGGCCTGGCCCGGATGAACGATGACGACGGGTCGCGGACCACCACCGGCTTCTCGGCCGGCACGCCCCACTACATGCCGCCGGAGCAGATCGAGGCCAAGCGCGACATCGACGGGCGGGCCGACATCTATGCCCTGGCCGCGACCCTCTACCACCTCACCACCGGCCACTTCCCGTTTCCCGAGGCCTCGGCGGCGGTGATCATGTCCCGGCACCTGAATGAGGATGTGCCGGACGCGCGGACTTTTGCGCCCAACCTGTCCACCCGTTTCTCCACCGCCCTGGCGAAGGCCCTCATCCGCCGGCGGGAGGATCGCACCCCCAACGCCCTCGCCTTCGCCTTCGACCTCACCGCCAACCCCGCCTTCGTGGCCATGCCTTCGATCCATTCCGCCCTCCCGGGCGCGCTCACGGCCCCCTCCGCCGCCTCCCGCACACCGCCTGGCGGGTCGGCCCGGACGGCTGCGTCCACGGGCAACACCACGCCCATTCCGGGCTGGGATCCCGCCCTGCTCAAGCGGCTCGAGAATGAGTTGATGCCCCTGGTGGGACCCGTGGCCCGCGTTCTCGTGCGCCGCGCCGCACAGCAGACCCAGGACGCCACCGAGCTCAGAAAACGCCTCGCCCCGGAGATTCCAGAGGAACGGGACCGGGCGGCCTTCCTGGCCTCGGGAGGGCCTCCCTCCACGCCGTCCAGACCTTCCGCTTCCTCGGCCACGTCCCAGTTGGCCACGAGGCTTCCTGGCCCCTCTGGGAGCAACCCCCTCAACAGCGACCCCCGACTACCGGCCGCCGAACGGATCCTGGCCCAGGAGATCGGACCCCTCGCCCGGGTCCTGGTGGGCCGCGTGGCCAAGAAGCATTCCTCCTGGGAAGCCTTCATCGAGGAAGTCTGCGGCGAAGTGCCGGACCCAGCTAGGCGCGGGGCGATCCAGACGGCGCTCGGCAAGTTGCCGCGGAATCCATCTGGCTAAAGAACGCCGCGCTTCTTCTGGTCGAGTTCGATCGAGTCGTACAGCGCCTGAAAATTGCCCTCGCCAAAACCCATATTCCCCCGCCGCTGGATGATCTCGAAGAAGAGCGGCCCGATCTGATCCTCGGTGAAGATCTGCAGGAGGTAGCCACTGGCGTCGCCATCGATCTGGACGCCCAGTTCCTGGACCGTGGCGAGGTCTTCGCGCACGGCATAGCCATCCCGGGCCACGCGCCCGGGCAGCAGCTCGAAGTAGGTGTCGGGGACCCGCAGGAACCGGAAGCCCTGGGCCTGGAGCGTGCGCAGGGTGTGGAAGATGTCGTTGGTGGAAACGGCGATGTGCTGCACGCCCTGGCCCCGGTGGCGGTTCACGTATTCCTGCACCTGGCTCTTTTCGTCCGTGGGCTGGTTGATGGGGATGATCACCTGGTTGTTGGCGCTCTGCACGACCTTGGAATCCAGCCCGGTGCCCAGGGCGCCGCGGATGTGGAATTCCCGGGTGACGCCGAAGCCGTAGACCCGCTCGTAGAAGTCCACCAGGGCATCCAGCTCCGCTGGCCCCACGTTGTTGGTGAGGTGGTCCACGCGCACCAGACCGGGTTCGCAGAGGGCCGGGTCCGGGTCGGCGGAAAGCCCCGGCCAGAAGGCGGTGGTCTCGCCCTTCCGTTCCACCAGGAAGTTCCAGACGTCACCCACACCCTGGATGGCCGCGAAGCGGACCGTGCCCTGGCCGAGGGTATGGGTCTCGGGCTCGAGCATCACCCGGGCTCCCTGGGCGCGGGCGTGGGCGAGGGCCTGGTCCAGGTCTTCCACCGCGAAGTTGAGGGCGCAGACGCCTTCCCCGTGGGCCACGCTGTACTGTCCGGCCGGATGGCTGCCGTCCGCCTCGAAGATGAGGATGTCCATGCGCGCCTGGCGCAGGTGGACGACCCGGCCCCAGGAGTGCCGTCCGCTGGCGATGCGGGCGAAGCCCAGGCGCCGGTACAGGAGCTCCAGACGCTCGACCGAGCCGGTCAGTTGGAAGTGGTCGATGCCCGTAAGGCCCATGGGATTGCCGACAGGCTTCTGGTGCGTCGGGGCGCTGAGGGCAAAGGTGGGTGTGGACATGGGATCCCCGCAAGGTGTCACCCCAAGTGTGGGTAGGCGGGTCGGTGACAAGAATCACAATGGATGATTACTCAAATGTAATCAACATTTGAACACCATTGAGTCAAATATGACAATCAAAGAAAAAGGGCCCGCTGGGCGGGCCCTCTCACCTCCGCGTGAAACGCGGATGCCTGGATCAGCTCAGGCTGGTGGCGATCACCTTCTCCTTGCTGAAGAACTCGAGGAGGTCCCCTTCCTTCAGCTCGTCGTAGCCCTCGAGGGAGATGCCGCAGTCGAGGCCGTTCTTGACCTCGGTGACGTCCTCCTTGAAGCGCTTCAGGTTCTTGATGCCGCCCTCGAAGAGGACCGCCTCGCCCCGCTTGACCCGCACCTTGTAGGCCTTCTGCACCTTGCCTTCAGTGACGAAGGAGCCGGCGATGACCGTGCGGCCGATCTTGAAGAGCTGGCGCACCTCGGCCAGGCCGTGGACGGTCTCCTTCTCGGTGGCGTCGAGCATGCCGACCATGGCCTGCTCGATCTCTTCGGTGATCTTGTAGATGACGTCGTGGAAGCGCAGGTCCACGCCCTCTTCCCGGGCCAGTTCCTCGGTCTTCTTTTCGGCCTTGGTATGGAAGCCGATGATGGTGGCCTTGGAGGCTTCGGCGAGCAGCACGTCGTTCTCGGTGACGGTGCCGGCGGCGCTGTGGATGATGCGCACCCGGACCTTGTCGGTGCTGAGGCGTTCCAGCTGGCCCACCAGCGATTCCACGGAGCCCTGGGTATCGGCCTTGATGATGAGCGCGAGCTCCTTGACCTGGCCGTCCTTGATGGTGCTGAACAGGGTCTCCAGCGTGGCCCGCTGCTTCTGGTGGGCTGCCTGCTTGGCCTTCTCCTGGCGGAAGGTTGCGATGGTGCGGGCCTTGGCCTCGTCTTCCACCACCTGGAAGTTATCGCCCGCGCTGGGCACTTCCTCGAAACCGAGGATCTGCACGGCGCTGGAAGGACCGACCTCCGTGACCTTGCGGCCCAGGTCGTCGAACATGGCCCGCACGCGGCCCATGGTGGCGCCGGCCACGAAAATGTCCCCGGCGTGGAGGGTGCCGCGCTGCACGAGCACCGTGGCCACGGGGCCGCGCCCGCGGTCGAGGCGGCCTTCGATGATGGAGCCGGCGGCGGGGCAGTCGTAGACGGCCTTCAGTTCCTTCAAGTCCGCCACGAGGAGGATGGTCTCAAGCAGTTCGTCGAGGCCCTGCTGGGTCTTGGCGCTCACCAGCACGGCGGGCACGTCGCCGCCGTAGGCTTCGGTCTGGACGCTGTGCTGGAGCAGGCCCTGCTGGACCTTGTCGGGGTTGGCGCCAGGCTTGTCGATCTTGTTGATGGCCACGAGCAGGGGCACGTCCGCGGCCTTGGCGTGGTTGATGGATTCCACGGTCTGGGGCATGACGCCGTCGTCGGCGGCCACCACCAGGATGGCGATGTCCGTGACCTTGGCGCCCCGGGCACGCATCTTCGTGAAGGCTTCATGACCAGGCGTGTCGAGGAAGACCACCTGGCGCATGAGCCCGGTGTTCGGATCCTTCACGTCCACGTGGTAGGCGCCCACGTGCTGGGTGATGCCGCCGGCTTCGCCGGCCGCCACCTTGGTCTTGCGGATGGCGTCGAGCAGCGAGGTCTTGCCGTGATCGACGTGGCCCATGATGGTGACGACGGGGGGCCGGGGCAGCTTCTCGCCCACCACCTCGCCGGACTCGTCGGCCATGATCTGGACGTCTTCCTCGAAGGTGACGATGTCGGCCAGGAAGCCGAACTCGCGGGCGATCTCCTTGGCCATTTCGGTATCGAGGGGCTGGTTGATGGTGGCGAAGATGCCGCGGTGAAGCAGCTTGGCGACCACGTCCTTGGCGGGGCGGTTGCACTTCTCGGCCAGTTCCTTGACCGTCACGCCCTCGGACAGCATGACGATGCCGATTTCCTCGTCGATGTATTCGCTGGCCACCTGCTGGGCGCGGGAACGGGGCTGGCGGAGCTTGAGGTCGAGTTCCTCTTCCTTGCTCCGGACGTAGCCGCCCTTCTTCTTCTTGCCACCCACGTGGGCGCCGCGACCGGGGCCCTTCTGGCTGTTGGGATCGATGGGGCCGGTGGCGGGGATGGAGGGGCCGCGACCGGGACCGCCGGGGCGGGAACCCATGCCAGGTCGGCCGCCGGGGCCGCTGGGACGACTGCCAGGGCCACCTGGACGGGAGCCGGGGCCCATGGGCCGCGACCCTGGACCGCTGGGCCGGGAACCCGGGCCGCCAGGGCCGGGGCGCGAGACGCCGCCGGCAGGACGGGCCTGGGGGAGCTGGATGTAGCGGGCGGGTTCATTGGTGCGGGGGGGCGGGGCCGGGGCATCCGAGGTCTTGATCCGGGTGTAGCCCTGCTCAGTCCTCATCTCGGTGATGGCGGGCGGAATGTAGGGGCGGCGACCCGGGATAGACGCCGGGACTTCGTGGCGGACTTCGCCACGGCCCGTGTTGCTGGCCATCTGCAGGACGGCCTTTTCCTTCTGGGGCATGCCGGAGCGCTGCACCTGGCCAGACGGGGCCTGACCAGGACGCTGCACGATGGGGCGGGCGCCCGCTTCGGGCCTGGGGCCAGAGGCGGAGGCAGCACCCTGGCCAGCGGCGGCACCAGCGACCGGGGCCGATGGGTCGGGACGCTGGGGGGCCGGACCCGTGGGCCGGGCCGGGGGCAGTTGGATGTAACGGGCCGGCTTGTCGTCGCGGGGCGTCGGGGTGGCCGTGGTCGGGGAGAGCTTGAGCCGGGAGAAGGCCTCCTGCGGTTCGGCAGCCGGGGGCGCCGTCGGGACGGGGCTCGCCACGGGCTCGGCGGTCGCGGGTGCGGCCTTGGTCTCGATGGGTGCCTCGGGCGTCGGGGCGCCGGCTGCTTCCGGTTCCGGCTTGGGCTCGGCCTTCTTGACGAGCACGGCGGGCGCCGGCCGGGGAGCCTCGGGCAGAGGTTCCGGTTCAGGCTTGGGGGCCGGGGGCGCCTTGACCACCTTCACGGAGGCGGAGGCCTTGTGGAGCGCGAGGGGCGGTGCGTCAGACTCCCCCTTGTGCTTCCCGTGGAAGGAGCGGCGCAGCTGCTCCGCCTGGTCGTCAGTGAGGTTGGAGCTATGGCTCTTCCCTGGGAGGTTCAAACGCTTCTCGCAGGCCTCGATGACCTCCTGATTGGCGACTCCGAGTTCTTTGGCGAGTTGGTTGATACGCAGCATGTAAGCGGACTACCTCGGCCTGGGGTGGGAAATGGGAAGGGCTGCAGGACTACAGCCTACTCCCCGAAGTGAGCCTGCACGGCATCGATGAGACGGAAGGCAAGATCCTGCTCCATGCCAGCCACCTGCATGAGCTGCTCGGCAGTGACAGTGTAGAGGGACTTAGCGTCGGGGTAGCCGGCGGCGGCCAGACGGTCGGACAAGGCGGCATCCAGACCCTCGACATGGAGCACGTCGAGGAGGGAGGAGGCGGGTATGGCAACTTCTTCATCCGGGGTGGCCACGGCCTCGGGAACCGGCAGGGCCAGACCCATGGCGAGCTCGGCCTCGCGGCGCTTGTCGCCTTCGCTGCGGACGTCGATGTTCCAGCCCGTGAGCTTGGCGGCAAGGCGGACGTTCTGGCCTCGTTTGCCGATGGCGACGCTAAGCTGCTCGTCATCCACCACGACTTCGACCCGGCGGCTTTCGGGGTCGCCCAGGTGCACCCGGATGGCCTTGGCGGGGTTCAGCGCATTGGCGATGAAGGTGGCCGGGTCGTCGGAGTAGCGGACGATGTCGATCTTCTCGTTCTTGAGCTCGCGGATGATGGCCTGCACGCGACTGCCCTTGAGGCCCACGCAGGCGCCCACGGGATCCACGTCGGGATCCAGGCTGTGGACGGCCACCTTGGCGCGGTCACCGGCCTCGCGCACGCAGTTCCGGATGACCACGGTGCCGTCGTGGATCTCGGGGACTTCGTTCTCGAAGAGCTTGATGAGCAGCCGGGGATCGGTGCGGCTCACCTGGACCTGGGGATCCTTGGCGCTGCGGTCCACGCTGACGATCACGACCTTGATGCGCTGGCCCTTGTCGAAGCGGTCGCCGCGCAGGGCCTCGCTGCGGCGCAGCATGGCCTCGACCCGGTCGATCTCGAGGATGATGGCGCTCTTTTCGAAGCGCTTGACCTCGGCCACCAGCACTTCGCCGATGCGGTCGGCGAACTCGGTGAAGATGCGCTCGCGTTCGGCTTCCCGGACCTTCTGGACCAGCACCTGCTTGGCGGCCTGGGCGGCGATGCGGCCGAGCTGGCTGGTGTCCTGGGGCAGCCAGAGGGTGTCCCCCTCGGCGGCATCCGGGTTTAGCAGCTGGGCCTCGGCCAGGCTGATTTCCAGGTCCTCTTCCTCGACCTCGGCCACCACCTGCTTCAGGGCGTAGACGTGGAATTCGCCGGTCTCCCGGTCCATCTGGGCCTGGAAGTTGCCGTAGAAATCCTGGGCATTGAAGTACTTGTCCGCGGCTTTGGCGAGGGCTTCCTCCACCGCCGCGAAGACGTCTTCCTCGTTGATGCCTTTTTCCACCGCGATCATCTTCACGCTGTCAAAAAAGGTCGTTGCCACCGTTGCCATCTCAGGCCTCCTCTTCCACGACGACGCTTGTCTCTACGCCCTCGGCATCAGGTAATTCCGTGAATCGTCCGGTCAGGTGCTTGGGCCGGGGTGTCTTTTCTTCTTCGCCCTCCGGGCTCAGACCTCCCTGCCATTCGTCGCCGATGGGGGAATCGTCCGTAACTCGTTTGAGGTGTTTCGGGGGTGGGGCGCCGTTCTCGTCAAAGGGGGCCAGCCGGGATTTCTGGATGGCCTCCAGGGGGATGGTCTTGAGCACGCCGTCCTCTTCGAGGGTGACGCTGCCTTCGGCCACGGGACCGATCCAGCCCTTGAAGCGCTTCTGCCCGTTGATGGGCGCGGCGGTCTGCACGCGGCAGAGCCTGCCCGCAAAGCGGCGGTAGTGGTCGGTCTTCGTGAGGGGGCGCTCCATGCCTGGGCTGCTGACCTCGACGCCGAAGCTCTCCCGCAGGTCGGGGAATTCCACGTCCATCCAGAGCAGCAGGCCCTCGGCGGCGGTGGCGCAGTCTTCCACGCTGACCTTCCGGTGGCTGGTTTCCGCGTCCAGATGGTCGATGTAGAGGCGCAGCATCTCGTCCCGGCCTTCGCGGACGAGCTCCAGATGCACCAGCTCGTAGCCCAGCAGGGCCAGCTGACGCTCGAGGGGCGGCTGCACTTTCTTTAAATCCACTGAGACTCCGAGAGGACAACAAAAAAGGTGGGACGAACCCACCCAGTCTTGGCACCCGAAACGGGAGACCATGGCCGAATTGAGCCTGAAGTCTAACGCCTTTTGCCCCGAACCTCAAGGAGGGTTAATGCTGCCCGGGGGTTCCCCCCGCTACGCAGGCGTGGCAGGGATCTATGGTCGCGCTGCGCGCACCCCCCCGCGCCCCTGCTAATCAGGCTGGGGTCCTTGGCCCGACTGGGCTTCAATGGAGGTTGGAGGGGACCATGGCCACCATCCTGGACGGCAAGGCGCACGCGGACCGCATGCTGGAGGCGGTGCGCCAGCGGGTCGAGGCGCGGCAGGCCAGGGGACTGCGGGCCCCGGGGCTGGCCGTGGTGCTGGTGGGTGAGGATCCGGCCAGCCAGGTCTATGTCCGCAACAAGGCGGCAGCCTGCCTCAAGGTGGGCATCACTTCCATCGAACACCGGCTGTCGGCTGATACCCCTCAGGCCGTTCTGGATGCCCTCATCGACCGCCTGAATACCGATCCCCAGGTGGACGGCATCCTGGTGCAGTTGCCCCTCCCCAAGGGCCTGGATGCCAAAGAGGCGCTGCATCGCATCAGCCCCGCCAAGGACGTGGACGGCTTCCACCCCATGAACCAGGGCCTGCTGCTGGAGGGCCTCCCGGGCCTGCGCCCCTGCACGCCCAGCGCCTGCATGTCGCTCCTGGCCCACCATGGCGTGAACCTCAAGGGTCTGCGGGCCGTGGTGCTCGGCCGCAGTGAGATCGTGGGCAAACCCATGGCCCTCATGCTGCTGGAACAGCACGCCACCGTGACCATCGCCCACAGCCGGACCAGGGATCTGCCCAACCTGTGCCGGGAGGCTGACCTGCTGGTGGCCGCCGTGGGCCGGCCTGGCCTGGTGGAGGGTTCCTGGATCAAGCCCGGCGCCGTGGTGGTGGACGTAGGCATCAACCGCGTGGAGGATCTGGCCCTGGGCGAGCGGATTTTCGCGGCCGAGCCGAAGAAGCTGGAGACCCTGCGTGCCAAGGGCGGCGTGCTCTGCGGCGATGTGCGCTTCGGGGAGGCCATGCAGGTGGCCTCAGCCGTGACGCCAGTGCCGGGCGGCGTGGGCCCGCTCACCATCGCGGGATTGCTGACCAACACGCTACTGGCGGCGGAGCAGAATTCATAGAATCGCCCTCGGCCGATCCTTGGGTCGGCCGTGAGGATGGGTGGGGTGTCCAGGAAGTACGCCGTGCGTTTGCAGGGAGATTCGGCGATGCTTCACACAGAGAGCCACACAGAGAGCACTGATGACGACCCTCCTGCTGATCGAAGACAATGAGATGAACCGGGATGCGATTTCCCGCTTGTTGGAACGGCGTGGGTTCATCGTGTTCACGGCCGAGGACGGAGAGCAGGGCCTGCAGGTCTGCCAGGAGCGGCTGCCGGACCTGGTGCTCGTGGATCTTGGCCTCCCAGGCATCAATGGCTTCGAGGTGACGCGGCAGCTTAAGGCCGATTCGAAAACCGCACAGATCCCCGTTGTCGCCCTCACTGCCCGGGCCATGAAGTCTGACCAGGAGGCCGCGCTGGCCGCGGGCTGCGATGACTACGACACCAAACCGGTGGATCTGGCGAGATTGATTGGGAAGATTCGCGCCTTGGTTGGATGAAGTCCGTGATGTGAACCAGGCCGTGGCGTAACCTCCTCGCCGGGTCCCGGCTGCGGTGGTGCCATCAAGTCGCCCCCTGCGCCACCCGGCGGTCGGTTAGAAACAAAGGCCCCCGTCCACGTTGACGACCTGACCGCTCATGTAGCTGGCCCAGTCGGTGCAGAGGAAGGCGACGACGCTGGCCACTTCCTTGGGCTCGCCCTCGCGCTTGAGGATGGTGGGGGAAAGCATGTTGCGCCGGGTCTCATCGGGCACGTCCGCCGTGAGTTCCGTACGGATGAGGCCGGGGTTCACGGCATTCACCAGGATGCCGAAGGGGGCCATCTCCCGGGCCAGGCTCTTGGTGAGGGCGATGATCGCCCCCTTGCTGGCGCCGTAGTTGGTCTGCCCGGCCATGCCGAGGATCCCCGTGGGGCTGACGATGTTCACGATGCGGCCCCACTTGCGGTTCATCATGCCCCGCACGAAGGCCTTGGTGGCGTAGACCGTGCCGCGGAGGTTCACGTTCATGACCTCCTCCCATTTCTCGTCGCCCATGAGGATGAAGGGGCCGTCCTGGCGGGTGCCAGCGTTGTTCACGAGGATGTCCACCGTACCCAGTTCCGCCTTGACCCGGTCCGCGCAGGCCTCCAGGTCCGCCTTCACCTTCACGTCACCGAGCACGACCAGCGCCCGCCGTCCCAGGGCCCGGATCTCCTTGGCCACGCCCTCGGCCAGATCGAGGTTGTTCTGCGCATGCACGGCCACGTCCGCGCCCCAGTGGGCGAGTTCGATGGCGATGGCCCGCCCTATGCCCCGGGAGGACCCGGTGACGAAGGCGATGCGGCCAAGCAGGGGGGGCTGATTGAAGGGCATGGGCAGGACTCACGGATGTAGCAACAATAGCGCTGGCAACGGACTAGGATGCACCAGGGAGAAAAACATGTCCAAGGATCTGGTCGACCCTGATGCGCTGGAGGCTTTCCTCGGACTCCATCCGGAATGGGTGGCCCAGGGGGATGCCCATGGCCTGACGCTGCGCCGCCGCTTCGTCTTCTCGTCCTATCCCCGCGGCCTGGGCTTCGTGATGGCCGCCGCCGAACATGCCGAAGGGGTGGATCACCACCCGGATCTCACCCTGGGTTATCGCTGGGTGGTGGCCGTCCTCACCACCCACGTCAGCCGCGGCGTGACCCAGCGGGACCTGGACCTGGCCGGGGCGCTGGACCGGCTGTACCAGGAGCACATCTAGGCTATGGGCTGTGGGCTGAGGGCTGTGGGCGGTAGGCGGTAGGAAGGATGGGCATCGGCAACTGCGAACGGCCGTTCAGAATATGAACGGACCAAAGAGAAAGTAATTGCAGCCGATAGGCTGCCGCCATTCCTTTCCACAGCCCACAGCCCACAGCCCACAGCCCACAGCCCACAGCCCACAGCCCACAGCCCACAGCCCACAGCCCACAGCCCACAGCCCACCGCCCACAGCCCACAGCCCACAGCCCACAGCCTATTTCACCGGCGAGCCGTTCGGCGGCAGGACGTTGAAGCGGTCCTGCAGCGACTTCACCTTGGTGAGGTCCAGTTTCTGCGGGCTGCTGGGGTCGCTGAGCATGATCTCGCTGAGTTCCAACGCATGGTGCGAGGCTGGTGGAAGTTCCCAGGCTTTGGACAACCGCTGTCGAAGGGTGCCCAGGAAGAAACCGAAGGTGACCTCTCTGGGGGATTCTCGGAGCGCGAAGTCCCATACTTCCACCGTGGCCTCCGCCGTCCCATGCCGGGCCGGGGGTGCCGGCCGGGAGTCAAGGCGCAGAAGCAGCTGATCCCAACAACCGGGCGGTACCAGCTGGATGGAGGAAGTCGGATCCTTGCCCAGCGACCGCTGCAGGCCGACCGGGGATCCCTGGATCAGCGTCGGCTCCTGGGCAGCGAGGAGCCCGGGAAGCAGGAGGCCGATCAGGGCGTGCATGCTCAGTTCGGTCGTTCAGGGTTTTCTGGGTTTGGGCTTGCCAGGACGGAAGGCCGGTTTGCCGGTGGGTCGGGCCGTTGAGCCCTCGCTGCGGGGCCGGGCCGGGCGGTCTGAAGGGCCTGCCGAGCGATGGGGGCGTGCTTCACCTTCTTCGCGGCGCGGCCGGGCCGGGCGATCTGCAGCACCGGCGGCGCGGTGGGGGCGGGCTTCGCCCTCTTCGCGGCGAGGCCGGGAGTTGCGGTCGGCGGGCCCGAAGGAGCGGCGGGGCCGAGCCGCGGCATCGTCGCTGCGGGGCCGGGCCGGACGATCCGGAGGGCCGGCAGCGCGATGGAGACGGGCTTCACCTTCTTCGCGGGGAGGACGAGAGGGACGTTCAGCAGAACCGAAGGTGCGGCGGGGCCGAGCCGCGGCATCGTCGCTGCGGGGGCGGGCCGGACGGTCCGCAGTTCCGGCCGCCCGACGGGGGCGGGCTTCGTCCTCCTGGCGGCGCGGACGGGTGGGACGGTCGGAGGCGCCGAAGGGACGCTTGGGCCGATCCTCGTCCTCTCCGAAGCGCTTGGCGCGGGCCACGCGCTTGAGCTTGTGGTCCCGGGTTTCGGTGGGTTTGAACAGGCCTTCCTCGCCGGTGACTCCGGTGGCGGCCCGCTGCAGGCGGCTCATGTTGCGCAGGGCCTTCAGGGCGGCTTCCATGTCCGCGGGCATGGGGGCCGTGACCGTGACCTGGTCGTCCGTGACCGGATGCTTGAAACCAAGCAGTTCGGCATGGAGGGCCTGACGGTCCAACAGCGGGCTTTCCACGCCGTAAACCTGGTCGCCCAGGAGCGGGAAGCCGCGGTCGGCGAACTGCACGCGGATCTGGTTGCGGCGGCCGGTCTCCAGCTTAACTTCCACCACGGTGTGGCCCGGCAGGCGCTCGATGACGCGGTAGTGGGTGACGGCCTCCTTGGCGCCCGGGGGCATGCGCTTGCCGCCGCCTGGACCTTTACGAGCAGTGGCCACGGACATCTTCAGGGACTTGGCGTGCTCGATGAGGTGCCCTGCCAGGGTGCCGCTGTTCTCGGGCAGCTCGCCCACCAGGATGGCGAAGTAGACCCGCTGGAGGCGGTGCAGTTCGAAGTGCTTCTTGAGGCCGTGCAGGGCCTCCGGCGTCTTGGCGAACACCAGCACGCCGCTGGTGAAGCGGTCCAGACGATGGACGATAAAGAGGTTAAAGCGCTTGAAGCCCCGCCGGCGGTACGACTCCGTGATGGCCTCGGCCAGACTGGCTTCGCCGGTCTTCTCGGTGGGCACCGTGAGCAGGCCCGCGGGCTTGTACACGAAGAGCAGGTGGGTGTCCTCCCACAGGGTCTCGAAGGGACCGGACTGCAGCTTGCGCGCCTGGGGCAGCACCTCGTAGCTGAGCTCGGGATCGAAGGTCACCTTCACCGTGTCGCCCGGATTCAGGCGGTGGCCGTGCTTGGTGGTCTCCTCGCCGTTCACCGTCACGCAGTGGCCGTCGATGAAGCCCTTGGCCTGCCGGTGGCTGATCACCATCACCCGGTGCAACTCCGAGGCCAGTGCCGCGCCCTCGCGTTCCGTCTGCCACTCCCGTTCGATGCGTGCCATGGCGACGCCCTCCGTCATCGCCCCGCGTCCTTACAAACGCCAGGCGGACAACCAGCAGACCATGAATCGCTTTTCCAACCTAGCAAAATGGGGGAGCGCCGCGCCGCTCCCCCATTTTGCTAGCGGTGAATGACTACTTCTGGACCTTGCTGAAATCCCCGGCCTTGACCACGACGAGCCGCGTGGGGTCCAGATACTTCCTCAAGGCCGCATTGACTTCGTCCAGCTTCAGGGCCTTGACCTTGATTTCCAGCTCAGCCTGGAAGAGCACGGAACGGTTCAGGTACAGGGAGCTGTTCAACCAGCCAGCGATCTCCTTGTCCTCCTGTCGCTGGGCTTCCTCACCCTGCAACCAGGTCTTCCGGGCGAAATCCAGCTCGTCCTGGGTGAAGCCACCCTTCAGGGCCTTCTGGATCTCCTCGTTGAAGGCCGCCTGCAGCTTCGCGGCATTCTGGGGCGCGTAGATGGCATAGGCGCCCCAGGCGGTGACGGGGTCCTGGCTGTTGACGTCCACGAAGGACCCGGCCCCGTAGCTGAATCCTTCCTTCTGGCGCAGGCGATCGGCGATGCGATTCTTCAGGGCGCCGCCACCGAGGACCTGGTTCGCCATGAGGAAGGCGGGGTAGTCGGCGTCGCTGTCCTTCATGGGCCACCGCTCGGCCGCCAGGAAGAAGGCCATCTGCTTGTCGGGAGTCTCCAGAACCTTGGTCTGGCCCGCCACCTCCTTCAGTCGGGCCGGAATGCGTTCGTAGGGCGTCGCGGCGCTCCAGGAACCGAAAAGCTCGGTCACGAGGCCCTGAACTTCCTTGGCGTCGAAGTCGCCGGAAGCGGCGAAGGTGGCGTGGTTGGCCCCGTAGAAGGTGGCGTGGAAGGCTTTCAGGTCCTCGGCCTTGGCAGCCTTGAGCTCAGCGATCTGGGTTTCGAAGGAGCGGTAGGCGGCGGGATGGCCGACGGGGAAGGGATCAAAGGTTTGCCGGGTGAATTCCATAGCCTTGGCCTGGGGTTCCTGGCGCTGGGACTCGATGCCCGTCGTCTGCAGTTTCACGAGGGTGTCCAACTCCGCAATGGGGAAGGCGGGCTCGCGCAGTACCTCGGCCACCAGTTTCAGGGTCGCGGCCAGGTTCTCGCGGGGGACGTTGATCGTGGCATTGGCAGAAGTGGCACCGCCACTGATCGACACCTCGGCTTTCAGCTTGTCAAAGGCATCGGTGACCTCCTGGCGCGAGTGCTTTAGCGTGCCGCGCATCAGCATGGCGCCCGTGAGGCCCGGAGTGGCCGCCTTGTTCTGGAGGGCCGGAGCCTGACCGAAATGCAAGGTAAGGCGGACGGCAGCCATGCCGCCCTTGGTCTTCTTGGTGAGCAGGGCGCCCTTCAGCCCATTGGGGGCGGTGAAACGGACGGTGCGCTGATCCACGTTGGCGGGGCTGGCGTCGAAGGCCTCGCCCTGGGCGATGGTCTGTTTGCCCGCGTAGGACTTCACGTCCGCGGCCACGTCAGGCACGCCTGGCACCACGGTGCGATCTGGTTTCTCCGTGGGCAGGTACTGACCGACGGTCCGATTGCTGGGCTTGAAGTAGGCCACGGCTGCGGCCTGCACCTGGTCCAGGGTCAGGCCCTGGGCGCGGTCGCGATCCAGGAACCACTCCCGCCAGTCGCCGGCCGCCATGGCCTCGCTGAGGCTGATGGCCATGCTCTTGGTGTCGGCGAGGGCCTGGTCGATGCTCTTCAGGGCCTGCACCTTGGCCCGGTCCAATTCCGCCGGGGTGAAGGGCTTGTCCTTCAGGCCCTCCACCTCGCGAGCCAAGACTTCCTTGGCTTTCTCGGTGTCGCCATCCTTCGGCAGCACGACGCCGAACAACTGGAGGCCGGGCTCGTAGGTGGTGAAGGAGACCTGGAAGACCTGGGCCGCCAGCTTGGTTTCCACCAGGGCCTTGTAGAGGCGCCCGCTGGGAACATCCGTCAGAATGGCCGCCGCCAGGTCCGTGGCAGTGCGATCCGCGTGGGCGGCGGGAGCCGTGTGGTAGCCAGCCACCAGCAGCGGGGTGCCGCCGATGCGCCGGACGGAGACCAGGCGCTCGCCATCCTGGGTGGGTTCCACCGTGTAGGTGGGTTCCAGGGTGCGCGCCGGCTTCGCCAGTTTCCCGAACGTGGCGTTGATGTAGGCGAGCGTCTTGGGCTCGTCGAACTTGCCCGCCACCACCAGGATGGCGTTGTCGGGCTGGTAGTACCTTTCGTAGAAATCTCGCAGATGCTTGACGTTCACCTGCTCGATGTCGCTGCGGGCCCCGATGACGGGCTTGCCGTAGTTGTGCCAGTCGAAGGCCACGGACATCACCCGGAGGAGGGTGGTGCGGAAGGGATTGTTCTCGCCGGATTCGAACTCGTTGCGGACCACAGTCATCTCGCCGCTCTTGCCGTCCTTGCCCCACAGCGTCTCGGCGGTGAAGGTGCAATTCAGCATCCGGTCCGCTTCCAGGTCCAGGGCCTTCTTCAGGTTCTCTTCGGAGGCCGGGAAGGAGACGTAGTAGTTCGTGCGGTCGAAGTTGGTGGTGCCGTTGGCGTCGCCGCCCAGTTCGTTGAGGATCGTCCAGGTCTCCGGACGCGCCTTCGTGCCCTTGAAGAGCATGTGCTCCAGCAGGTGGGCCATGCCCGTTTCGCCGTAGTGCTCGTGACGGCTGCCCACCAGGTAGGTGATGTTGGTAGTCGCCGTGGGTTTGCTCGCGTCCGGATAGAGCAGCACGCGCAGGCCGTTGGCCAGCAGGTACTCCGTGATGCCTTCCACCGTCGTTACCTTGACCGGAGCGATCAGGGGAGCTGGCTTGGCGGCCTTGGCCTTGGTGGCCGCCTTGGCGACAGTTGCCCCGGGCTTGGGGGCCTCTCTCGCCACCAGCGTGAAGGTCAGCACCCCACACAGGGGCAGGACGAAGCGACGGGAGAAGGGCATGGAGCCTCCGGCTGTGAAAGATTCCTCTGGGGGAAGGCCACAAGCTTACGGGAATTGCCTTGACCGAGCTTGTTAAAAAAGGTTAAACGCCGGAGAGCAGGGTCTCCAGGCGCGCCTGCCAGGCCGTTCTCAGATCGGCCAGCTTCAGCCCCCTGCCGCGGCCGGGCGCGCCCTGCAGCAGGCCCTGGGCGCTGGGGTGGGGCAGGGCGTGAAGTTCACAGGCCGGGGCAGCGGACAGGCGGCTGAGCACCCACTCGGCGCGCTTGCCAAAGGCAATGACGCGCAGGGGGGACGCGGATCCCTGCGCAGCCCGAGTCAGCTCCGCGGACAGCCGCGCGAGGTTTTCAGGATCCAGGAGCTGACGGTTCGAGGGCGCGTGGAAATGCTCACCGTCCCTGGTGGGGCAGACCGGGAAGGCGTTGCTGAGGGCCGTGCCATGCAGGCGCGGCAGCAGGGCCAGCGCCTTGAAGCGTGCCCCGTCCCAGTCTTCCCAGGCCTCTTCAGGCACCTCAGCCCGATGGGTGGCGGCCAGGGCGCGGAACACGGTGATGCCCGCGCCATCACCCCAGAAGGGAAGGCCCGACTGGTCCGCGCCCCGGGGCCCAGGGGCTTCGCCGAAGAGCATCACCGTGATGGTGCCAGATTCCGGGAACAACGCGGGGACGGGGTGGCCGTGGATGCGGGGCATGGGCACATCTCTTTCCATTTTTCAGCGCGGCAGAGCCGACCAACTCGACCGGCCTCCATCATGGCGCCGCGCTGAGCCACCCCGAGCCATCGAAAACAGCCTCATCCCTGCGGCTGCCCCTCCTTCATGAGCGCCGACAGCGCTTTGAACTGGGGATGGTTCTTGTCCCGGGCCCACTCGAAGGCCACGGACTCGTGGTTGGTGATGGTGGCGCCCGCCGCTGCCATGCGGTCCACGGCCTGCTTGACGTAGGCCTCGCCCCGCCCGCTCACCGCATCCCAGCACACATGGACTTCATGGCCAGAAGCCAGCAACTCGAGCACGGTCTGCATGACGCACACATGGGCCTCGATGCCCGCGATGACGATCTGGCGCTTCCCCGTCGGCAGGCCGGGCCGGGCCTGCTGGAGCAGGGGCTCGAAGGCAGCGTCCGCACAGCAACCGAAGGCCGACTTGTCGAGGAAGAACTTCGGCGTAGCCAGGGTGTCGTAGGCGGCGCGAATGCTGTCTTCGGTGGGGCCGATGCCCTTGGGGTACTGTTCTGTCAGCAGCACGGGTACCGCGAACAGGTCCGCCAGCCGCAGGAGCCGACGCGAGGTCTCCAGCACCAGGGCGGGCCGGTGCACCATGTGGACGAGCTTGCCCTGGAGATCGATGAGCACCAGGATGCTGCGAGTGGAATCGAGCAGGGGCATTAGAGCCTCCCTTTACCAGACTTTGACGCGATCTGAGGGGGCCAGGTACAGGGTCTGTCCCGGTTTCACCTGGAAGGCCGGGTACCAGGCATCCAGGTTGCGGACCGTGCAGGTGCGCTGGGGGGCGGGGGCATGGCCATCCGTGAGGATCTGCTGGCGGAGCAGCGGCTCCCGGGCCTTGTCCCGCCAGCTCTGGGCGTAGCTGATGAAGAACTGCTGGTCCCCGGTGAATCCGCGGACCAGGGGGGCCGGCTTGCCCTTGAGGGATAACCGGTAGGCGTCATGGGCGGCGGCCAGACCGGCCACGTCCGCGATGTTCTCGCCGAGGGTCTGCCGGCCGTTGATGTGGACGCCGGGCATCGGCTCGTAGGTGTCGTACTGCTTCACCAGCTGGTTCGAGGAGGCCTCGAAATGCTTCAGGTCCTCGGGGGTCCACCAGTTGTTCAGCTTGCCGGTGGCGTCGAAGAGGGAACCCGAGTCGTCGAAGCTGTGGCTGATCTCATGGCCGATTACGGCGCCGATGGCACCGTAGTCCATGACCATGGGCCGCTTCGGATCGAAATAGGGGGGCTGCAGGATGGCCGCGGGGAAGTTGAGGGCGTTCATGACGGGCAGGTTCACGGCGTTGACGGTCTGGGGCGTCATCACCCATTCGGTGCGGTCGATGGGTTGGCCCAGCTTGCGCAGGTTGCGCACGTACTCGAAGCGTTCGGCGCGCTCGGCGTTGCCGAAGGCGTCGCCCGCCACGATCTTCAGACCTCGGTAGTCCTGCCAGCGGTCCGGATAGCCCACGCCCACCTTGAGGGTGGCCAGCTTGGCGATGGCCTTGACCTTGGTGGCGGGGGACATCCAGTCCAGCTGCTCGATGCGGGTGCGGAAGGCCGCGATGATGTTGTCCACCATCTTCTGGGCCCGGGCTTTCTCGCTGGGCGGGAAGTGGCGCGCCACATAGGCCTTGCCCACCACTTCGCCCAGGGCCCGATTGGTCAGGCCGACCCCGTACTGCCAGCGTTCGCGCGGCTTGGTGGCGCCACTCAGCACCTTGCCGTAGAAGGAGAAGGACTGCTCCACCACGGCCCTGGGCAGCACGCGCTGGCGCTGCTGGATGGCGTGATAGGTGAGGTAGTCCTTCCAGGTGTCCAGAGAGGCCTCGGCGGTCAGGGCCGAAAGCCCCGCGAAGGCGGCGGGCTGCCACACCACGAAGACCTGGGGCTGCGTGAGCCCGGCGGCGCTGAAGAAGGCCTCCCAGTCCAGGCCCGGGGCCTTGGTGACGAAGTCCGCGCGGGCCCAGTGGTTGTTCCCCTTCAGGACGTCGCCGGATTCCTCGCGGCTCGCATGGGCCTTGGCCATGCGGGTTTCCAGCTCCACCACGGCGGTGGCGCGCAGGGTCGCGTCGGGTACGCCGGCAAAGGTCAGCATGGCCGCCACGTGGGCGAGGTACTGGGTGCGGATGGCCGCCAAGGCCGCGGATGGATCCAGGTAGTAGCTGCGCTCCGGCAGGCCCAGGCCGCCCTGGAGCAGGAAGGGCGCGTACTGGGTGGGTTCATCCAGGTCCTGGGCCACCCAGAGGCCGAAGAGGTTCGCGGTGTAGTAGTTGGTGGCGTTCAGCACGTCCACGTCGGCCCGGAGCGTGGTGCCCAGGTACTGGGCCAGCGTCCTGCGGTCGCCGATGGCGGCGATGGCCTGGAAAGTGGGCTGCAGCGGGAGGAGGCCCTTGGCCTCGATGGCCTGCTCATCCATGAAGCTGGTGTAGCAGTCGCCGATCTTGCGGAGGTCGGAGCCCGCCTTGGCCTTGGAGGCGGCCGCGGCCTTGATCAGGGCCGCCGTGCGCCGGTCCGTGAGGTCGGCCACTTCGTCACCGACGCCATAGGAACCCCGGTCGGCCGGGATCTCCGTCCGCCTGGCCCAGGCCCCGTTCGCATAGGCGAAGAAATCGTCGCCAGGGGCCACGGTGCGGTCCATGCCCGCCAGATCCAGTCCGCCCTCTGCGGGCTCCGCCTTGACCGGTGCGGCCTTGGGCGGAACCGCCACCAGGGCGGAAACGGCCAGACAGAAGAGGAGGGGAGTCAGGGCTGGGCGCATCAAAGAACCTCGTGAATCTCCAGGGTGGAGCAGAAGGTCTGATCCTGGAAGGCGAATGATGGGTGCGGTGGGGGAAGGTTTGCCCGAGACCGGGGCAGAGAATCTTGACCGGGGGACTGGCCCTGGCGTTATGGTGGAAGGGTTTCTCCACAATACCTCGTCTTGCTATGGAAGGACACACCATGAGCGGTCGCCTCTCGTCTCTAAATCCTCTGGCCCTGGTGTTGCTCGGGGCCCTGGTCCAGCCCCTGGCCGCCGTGGACCTGCAGGACACGCGCCTGGTGGCCCAGCCCGCCGCCAGCGCCCGTCAGCTGGCCTTCCTCTATGCCGGGGATCTGTGGACCTGCGCCCCGGATGGCGGTGCCGCCCGGCGCCTCACCACCCGCGGCGGCTGCGTCGGGACGCCCCGGTTCAGCCCGGATGGCGCCTGGATCGCCTACTCCGCTGGGCTGGAGGGGAACGTGGACGTGTGGGTGATTCCCTCCCAGGGCGGCGAGCCTCGGCGCCTCACCTGGCATCCAGGGCCGGACGTGGTGCAGGACTGGACGCCAGACGGCAAGGCCGTGCTCTTCACCTCGGGCCGTTCGGTGCATACCACGCGCTTCACGCAACTGTTCACCGTGCCCCTGGCCGGGGGCATGCCCACCCGGCTGGCCATCCCCAATGCGGCGCGGGCCACCTACTCGCCGGACGGCAGCCACATCGTCTACAACCCGCTGTACGACGCCTTCCGCCAGTGGAAGCACTACCGGGGCGGCACGGCCTCGCGGCTGTGGATCTACCGGGTCAAGGATCACGAGGTGACCCAGATTCCCCAGCCTGAAGGCCGCTGCAACGACATCGACCCCATGTGGATCGGCGGGAAGATCTACTTCGTGTCCGACCGTGCCGGGGAGTTCAACCTCTTCAGCTATGACGTGACCTCGAAACAGGTGATCCAACTGACACGGCACGCGGACTTCCCCATCCAGGCCGCCAGCCAGGGCGGAGGACAGATCGTCTACGAGCAGGCCGGCTGGCTGCACCGCTTCGACCCGGCCTCGGGCCAGAGTGCACGGCTGAAGGTGGCTGTGCCGGCGGACCTTCCGGAAACCCGCAGCCGTTGGGCCTCCGGCGCGAAGTGGGTGCGCAACCTGGATCTTTCCCCCTCCGGCAGCCGGGTGGCGGTGGAGTACCGGGGCGAAATCCTGAGCGTCCCCGCGGAGAAGGGGGACGCCCGCAACCTGACGAATTCCCCCGGTGCCCATGACCGCAACCCCGTCTGGTCGCCGGATGGCAAGGCCATCGCCTACTTCTCGGATGCGGGCGGCGAGTACGCCTTGAAGGTGCAGCCCCAGGCCGGCAAGGGTGAGGTTCGCACCTACGCGCTGAAGGGCGCCGGCTTCTACGCCAACCTCAAGTGGTCGCCGGACGGAAAGAAGGTGGCCTACACGGACAATGGCCACGCGCTATACATCCTCGACCTCGGCACCGGCTCGGTGAAGGCCGTGTCCAGCGAAGTGCTCTACTCGCCCTCGCCCACGCTCACCCACAACTGGTCGCCTGATTCCCGCTTCCTCGCCTACACCCGCAACACCGAGTCCGCCCTGCAGCGCATCCACGTGTACTCGGTGGAAGAGGACAAATCCACGGCCCTGACCGATGGCCTGGCCGATGCGGGGGAGCCGGTCTTCGACCGCAGCGGCAAGTACCTGTACTTCACCGCCAGCACCGAGGCCGGGCCCGTGCGGGACTGGTTCGCCCAGTCCAATGCCGATGCCCTCATGCGGGGGAACCTCTACCTGTTGGTGCTGGCCAAGGACACGCCCTCGCCCCTGGCGAAGGAGAGCGACGAGGAAACCGGCCCCGTTCCCGCGGACGAGAAGAAGGGCGGCAAGGCCGAGGTGAAAGTCCGCATCGACTTCGAGGGTCTGGCCGAGCGCATCCTTCCCATCGACGCGGCGAAGGCGGCCACCTTCGCGGACCTGGAGGCCGGCGAGGCCGGCGCCCTCTACTATCGACGTCAGACCGAGGGCACGAACCGCTTCAACCGGGGCGAGGCCATGGCGGTCTGTCGCCTGGACCTGAAGAAGCGGGAGGAGACCGTCCTGGTGGACAAGGCCGATGCCTACAGCCTGTCGGCGGACGGCAAGAAACTGGTCTACCTGTTGAAGGGGGCCGCCACCGTCATCCCCACCACCGGCAAGCCCGAAGCGGGCAAGGGGAAGCTGGCCTTCGATAGCCTGCAGGTGAAGATCGAGCCCCGCCAAGAATGGGCCCAGATCTTCGATGAGGTCTGGCGCATCAACCGCGACTTCTTCTACGCCCCCAACATGCACGGCGCGGACTGGAAGGCCATGAAGGCCAAGTACGGGGCCTTCCTGCCGGACCTGGCCACCCGGGCTGACCTCAACCGCGTGATCCAGTGGATGTGCTCGGAACTGGCTGTGGGCCATCATCGCGGCGGCGGCGGCGACCTGCCGGACATGGGCAAGGCGCTGCCGGGCGGCCTGCTGGGCGCCGACCTGGCCGAGGCCCATGGACGCTACCAGTTCACCAAGATTTTCGGCGGCCTCAACTGGAGCCCCGATCTGCGGTCACCCCTCACGGAACCCGGCGTGAACGTGAAGCCCGGCGAGTACCTGCTGGCGGTCAATGGCCGCGACCTGAAGGCCCCGGAGAACCTCTACGCGCGCTTCGAGAACACCGCCGGCAAGCTGGTGGAACTCACCGTGGGCGGCGATCCCACGGGCAAGGGGGCCCGGACCGTGCAGGTGGTGCCCGTGGAGAACGAAGCCGGATTGCGCAACCGCGACTGGGTGGAGAGCAACCTTCGCAAGGTCCACGAGGCCACGGAGGGCCGCGTGGCTTATGTATACGTCCCCAACACCACGAGCCTGGGGCACACCTACTTCAAGCGGTACTTCTACCCGCAGGCCCAGAAGGATGCGGTGATCATCGACGAGCGCTACAACGGCGGCGGGCAGGTGGCGGACTACTACATCGACCTGCTGCGGCGGCCCTTCATCGCCATGTGGGCCATGCGCTACGGCCAGGACCTGAAGTCGCCCCAGGCCTCCATCCAGGGGCCCAAGGTCATGCTCGTGGATGAGACCGCCGGCTCCGGGGGCGACCTGCTCCCCTGGATGTTCCGCAAATTCAACCTGGGCCCCCTGGTGGGCCGGCCCACCTGGGGCGGGCTGGTGGGCATCCTCGGATTCCCCACCCTCATGGACGGTGGCAACATCACGGCCCCGAACCTGGCCATCTGGACCGAGAAAGGCTGGGTGGTGGAGAACGAGGGCGTGGCGCCGGACGTGGAGGTTGAACAATTGCCCAAGGACGTCATCGCCGGCCGCGATCCCCAGCTGGAAAAGGCCATCGAGCAGGTGAAGGCGGAACTGAAGAAGAACCCCCCCCAGAAGCTGACCCGTCCGCCCTATCCCGTGCGGACGAAGTAACCAAACGGGGGCGTGATCCATCAGGCCTGGATCACGCCCCCATCCAGGTTCAAGCACTGGCCTACCTGCATGGTGTTGGCGGGGTCCAGCAGCCAGGCGATGCCGTGGGCGATCTCCTCGGGCTGGAAGAACCGTTTCACAGGCACAGCCGCCTCGGCCTGGGCGCGGAACTGGGCTTCGCTCTGGCCCGTGGCCGCGGCGATCTGGCTGATGCCAGTCTGAGCCATGGCCGTGTCCACCCAGCCGGGCGCCACCGCGTTCACCACGATGCCCCGGTCGATGAGCTCCAGCGCCAGGGCCTTGGCCAGGCCGATGAGGCCATGCTTGGCCGCGCAGTAAGCGCCATAGCCCGGCACCCCGAAGCGGCCCAGCACGCTGGCCACCAGCACGATGCGCCCGCCGGAGCCCAGGCGAGGCAGGCAGGCCCGAACCGTGTTCCAAGGGCCGGTCAGGTCCGTGGCCAGGATCTCGTCGAAGAAGGCGTCCCCCTCGCCATCCACCGGGGTCATGCCCGAGATGCCCGCCGCGGCGATGAGGCCATCCAAGGGACCCAGGTCCCGGGCGATCTTGGCGAGCCCCGCGCGATCGGTCACATCGGCCACAAAAGAGTCGGCCCTGCCCCCCGCCTGGCGCACGGCCTCGGCAGTGGCGGCCAGGGCCGCCGCGTCCCGGCCCAGCAGGACCAGGTGGGCCGCCTCGGTCCGGGCCAGGTGGAGTGCGCAGGCCCGGCCGATGCCGCGGGAGCCGCCGGTGATGAGGATGCTGCGGGTCATGGAGCCTCCAGCCCCAGAGGGTGGCAGGGGATGGGTGGCGCCGGAAGCCGGGAGGCCTATCTTTTAGATTCCACAGGAGAAAGCGATGGTTCGCGAACTAGGGGGCGAGCGGGAGCAGCTCATCGAGACCCAGGCAGGCGAGACCCCCGAGGGTCTCTGGTCCCTGCCCGACGGCCAGCGCCTGCCCAACTTGGTGGAAACCGTGCCACTGGTGCTGGGGGATCCCGCCCATCCGGCCCGGCTGCGGCCGGCGGACCTGGACGATCCCGAGAGCTTCCACTCGCGGCTCACCGCCTGGCTGTTGCGCCAGGGTTGATCTCCGCAGGCCTTCAGCGCCCATCCACGCAGCGGCTGTGGAGGCGGGGGATGAGGTAGCCCAGCCGGGCTTCGGGGACCAGGAACGCGATGGAGACCGTGCTGCTCCCCGTGAGCAGGCCAGCCACCGGCTCCGAGCCCAGGGCCCCCAGGTGGCGCAGGGCCGCCATGGGATCGGCCCGCAGGCCTTCGCCCACCAGCGCCACCACGGCCCAGCCGGGCTCGCAGGCGATGCCCGAGGTGGCCAGGTCGGCCAGCACCTGGGCCGCCGCGTGGGTTTCCGGACGCACGGCCAGCAAGGTGCCACCGGGGCTCGAGATGAGTCCGAAGCGCAGGGCGCCCGCCTCTTCCAGCAACCGGGCGGCCTCCAGCGGCCCCTCCAGGCCTGCGGAGGCAGGAAAGCGCAGCAGGTGGATGCCTTCCTTGTAGGCCACCGAGGTGACGGCCCCCGCTTCCCGGAGGGGCGGCACCGGCAGGATCTCCGTGCGGGAGGCGCCGGGCCGGTGGGTATTTCCCACGACCAGGCGAAATCCCGCGCGACCGCCCGGGGCCAGGGAATCCGCGTGCAGCACCTTGGCGCCGAAGGCGCTGAGGGCCCCGGCCTCGCCCAGGCTCATCTGGGGAATGGGCCGCGCCTCGGGCACCAGGCTGGGATCGGCCGTGAGGACGCCGTCCACATCCGTCCAGATCTGCACTTCAATCGCATCCAGGGCCTCGCCCAGCAGGGAGGCGCTGGTGTCCGAACCGCCCCGCCCCAGGGTGGTGGTGACGCCCTCCAGCGTGGCACCCAGGAAACCCTGCGTGACCCAGAGGGCGCCCTCGCCAAGGGCCTCACGCCAGGGGGCGGCGGCGGCGCGGATGGCTTCCAACTGGGGGCGGGCCTTGCCGTAGCGGGCATCGGTCTTCAGCACCTCCCGCACATCCTGGAAGGTCGCCTGGAAACACAGGGCCGCGAGGTTCGCCGACAGGGTTTCCCCCACGGCCAGGACCGCGTCCCGGCCCCGGGGCGTGGCCTCGCCCAGCATGGCCATGCCGGTGAGCAATTGATCCAGTCTGGCGAAGAGGGGGCCCCAGGCTGCTGCCACGGGCTGGTCAAGGCCGAGTTCCTCGGCCACGGATTGGTGGCGGATCTGGAGGGCGGCCATTTGCTCCTGGGCCCTGGCCAGGTCGCCTTGGCTGGCGGCGGTGCAGGCCTCCAGCAGGCTGTCCGTGGTGCCCCGGAGGGCAGACACCACCACGAGCCCACCGGCGGGCAGTTCCTCGCGGACGATGGCCGCGGCGCGGCGCAGCGCCTCCGCACTGCCCACGGAACTGCCGCCGAATTTCAGGACCTTCAGGCTCATTCCGCGCCCCCTTCCGCCGGGAGCACGTCCAGTTCGTAGGGCGTCTCCTGGTAGACGAAGTAGTTCAGCCAGTTGGAAAAGAGGAGGTTGGAATGGCCCCGCCAGCGGACCAGGGGCGCCCGGGTGGGATCGTCCCCCGGGAAGTAGTTCCGCGGAATGCCGATGGGCAGGCCCTTGCCCAGGTCCCGGACGTACTCGCCCTGCAGCGTGCAGGGGTCGTACTCCGAATGGCCCGTGACGAAGACCTGCCGGTGGTCCGCGGACTGGACCAGGTAGACCCCCGCCTCGTCGGATTCGGCCAGCAGCACCAACCCCGGAGCTGCCAGCACGTCCTCCCGCCGGATCTCCGTATGGCGCGAGTGGGGCGCGAAGAACTCGTCGTCGAAGCCCTGCATGATCCGCTCGTTCTGCACGTTCAGGCGGTGGGGGAAGACTCCGAACATCTTCTTGGCCAGCGCATATTTGGGGATGCCGTAATAGCGGTACAGGGCCGCCTGGGCGCCCCAGCAGATGAAGAGGCTGGAGAAGACGTGGGTCCGCGCCCAGTCCAGCAGGTCCGTGAGTTCCTCCCAGTAGTCCACCGCCTCGAAGGGCAGCTGCTCCACGGGGGCGCCGGTGACGATGAGGCCGTCGAAGGCCTGGTGGCGCACCTCCGCGAAGGACACGTAGTGCTCCAGCAGATGTTCCGCCGAGGTGTTCTTCGCCTCGTGGGAGGCCATGTGCAGCAGCGTCACTTCCAGCTGGAGGGGGGAGTTCCCCAGGAGGCGGAGGAGCTGCGTCTCCGTGGCCACCTTGGTGGGCATCAGATTGAGGATGGCGATGCGCAGGGGCCGGATGTCCTGCTGGAGGGCCCGGTGCTCCTCGATGAGGAACACGTTCTCCGCCTCGAGGACGCCGCGGGCGGGCAGGGATTCGGGGATCTTGACGGGCATCTGATCAGGCTTTCGAGAGGGCCGCGTCCAGGTCCTCGATGAGATCGTCAATGTTCTCGAGGCCCACGGAGAGGCGGATCAGATCGTCGGTGACGCCAGTGGCCGCGCGCTCCCCTTCGGACAGCTGCGCGTGGGTGGTGCTGGCGGGATGGATGATGAGGCTCTTGGCGTCGCCCACGTTGGCCAGCCGCGAGAACAGCTGCACGCCGTCGATGACGGCCTTGCCGGCGGCCAGCCCACCCTTCACCCCAAAAGTGAGGATGCCGCCGAAGCCCGCGCCCTTCCTGAAATAGCGGGCCGCATCCGCGTGGTTCGCGTTGTTCGCCAGGCCGGGGTAGTTCACCCAGGCCACCTTGGGGTGCTGCTCGAGCCACTGGGCCACGGCCAGGGCGTTCTCGCCGTGGCGCTCCAGGCGCAGATGCAGGGTCTCGATGCCCTGGAGGATGAGGAAGGCATTGAAGGGGCTGAGGGCGGCGCCGGTGTCGCGCAGGCCCTCGATGCGGGCCTTGGTGATGAAGGCCGCGGGGCCCGCCAGGTCCGCCAGCACCGCGCCGTGGTAGGCGGCGAAGGGCTCGGTGAACTCGGGGAACTTGCCG